>JAZRET010000097.1:0-3552 GCA_045660945.1 Congzhengia sp. | reverse complement strand
AAGGATTACAACCTGATCCATATATAAAGGAAGTGTCGGCAGATCGTCCCACTCGGGCAGATGATATTCTTTTAATAGATGTTCACTCTCAGAAAAGATTCTGATTAACTGCTCCTTGTTATATTTCATAAAATCACTCCTTATGGTACATTTTAGCACATACCCTCTCAAAAATCAAGGGGATTTCATAAAGTATTCATACAAATGCTACTTGACAGAGTAAGAAAAATGTGATAACATAGTATTAAATACTAGATGCATTGGAGGCACATAAAAATGGCATTTGAAATCATCACAGATTCATCCGCAAACTTGAATAAAGAACTGGTAAAGGAACTCGGCATTCGCGTGATTCCGCTTTCCTTTTTTATTGGAGAAACAGAACATAAAAGTTATTTAGAAGATGGGGACTTTGATTATCCCGGCTTTTATAATAAACTTCGTGAAAAAGAGCACATTAAAACTTCTTTAATTAACACAGATGTGTTCGTAGGGGAGTTTGAAAAAAGTTTAAAAGAGGGAAAAGACGTTTTGGCGATTATCGTGTCAAGCGGCATCAGCGGCACATTCCAGGCTGCAAAAGTTGCAGCGGATATGGTTCGGGAAAACTACCCTGAAAGAAACGTCATCGTAATTGACTCTTTATCTGCATCCATCGGCCAGGGACTTTTGGTTTATTACGCAGCAAAAATGCGTGACGAAGGAAAGTCCATTGAAGAAGTTGCAGATTGGGTATATAAAAATCGTCTTAATATGGTGCATCAGTTCACTGTTGAAGACTTGTTCTTCTTAAAACGCGGCGGAAGACTCTCCGGCGGCGTTGCAATTATCGGTACGATCCTGCAGATTAAACCGATTCTTCATGTAGACGATGAAGGTCATCTGGTTACCGTAGAAAAAGTAAACGGCAGAAAGAAATCATTAAACCGCTTTGTAGAAATCTTTAAAGAAAACGTAGTAGAACCTGAAAAACAGGTGATTGCAATTTGCCACGGCGACTGCTTAAAAGACGCGGAGTACCTTGCTAGAAAACTAAAAGAAGACGCAGGCGTTGGTGAAGTGTTAATCGACTTTTGTGATCCTGTATTGGGTGCGCACGCAGGCCCCGGGGTTTGTGCGTTGTTCTACCTTGGCAAAAAGAGATAATTTAAAAAGAATCAATAAAAGAGCTGTTGAATATTTTTCAACAGCTCTTTTCATAAATAAATAATTATTTTTCCTTGTTCTTCTGCATAATTTGCAGTATAGTATGAGCCGCCGCGGGCGTGTCTTACATACGCAATTACAAAATCGCTTTTATCCACCATATAACGATTTCGGTGGTGCATACATCCGTGACGGTATTTGTCTGACAGAATGTTTACTTCATCCGCACATTTGACAATGTATTGATATACTTCTTTTTCTCTTTCGGACCATAAGCTTTCCTGGCCCTTGTGGGGAACATCCATAATGAGTTTTACTTCCGGATGTTTTTTCTTAAGCCCCATCACACACATCGCGGACAGCAGGTCAAAACCTAAGGCGCCACCGTTTCTGAAAACAGTGACGCCTTGAGCATACAAATTCTCTATTTCGTTTGCCAAAGCGGGAAGAAGCCGTTTCTGTTCAGCATCAGAAATTTTTCTGTGCCCTGTGAAACAGCAGGTAGACATATTATAAGTCTTCTCCTTCTTCATCCTCGAATTCAATTTCGATTTTTTCGCTGCAGTTCGGACAGATTAATGTTTCGTCGTTCATCATATCTTCGTCGAAATAAACCTTTTCGTTGCAGGACGGACATTCTACTTCATAGAAATCCATGTCATCGTCGAAGTCATAGTCACAGTCGCAATCGCAATCACAGTCACAATCACAATCGTCATCTTCGTAAAGATCTTCGCAGATATCATCTAAGCAATCTTCGATATCATCGAGTCTGTCGCTTGTGTCTAATGCTTCTTCGTCGAGTTCTTCGATGGTTGCAGCCATTTCTTCTAAAATGTCGATGATTTTAACGAGTACTTTGCCTTCGTCTTTTTTGTCATCAATTTTTAAACCTTCAGCCAATCCCTTAAGATAAGCTACCTGTTCTGCTAAATATGCCATGTTCGTTTACCGGGCAAAGTGATTGCCCTCTCCTTTCGGTTTGGTATTTATGTGTAAACTTACACTCTTTCCATGTATTCGCCGGTTCTTGTGTCAACACGAATCATGTCGCCTTCGTCAACGAAAAGCGGAACGTTGATCTGTGCACCGGTTTCAAGTGTTGCGGGCTTTGTTGCGCCTGTAGATGTATCGCCCTTAAAGCCGGGTTCTGTTTCTGCGATTTTCAGTTCAACGAACGTCGGGGGTTCTACACCGAACACGCTGCCTTTGTAAGATAAAACAGTAACATTCATGTTTTCTGTTACGAATTTTAATGCATCACCCAACTGGTCCTGACCTAAGGGGAGCATATCAAATGTTTCGTTGTCCATAAAGTAGTAAAGATCGCCGTCGTTATAAGAATACGCCATGCTCTTTCTTTCGATGTGAGCTTTCGGCATTTTTTCTGTCGGACGGAATGTTTTTTCAACCACAGCACCTGTGATTACATTCTTTAACTTTGTACGAACGAAAGCTGCACCTTTACCGGGTTTTACATGCTGGAATTCTACGATCTGATAAACGTTTCCTTCCATTTCAAATGTAACACCGTTACGAAAATCTCCTGCTGATATCATATTATAACCTCCATAAATTATATTACACATTTTTGTTGAGGCACAAAAACCTCTACTATATATAGTTTAAATGAAAATGCCGAAAAAAGCAAGTATTATTTGTAAAAATGTGAATTTTTTTACATTTTTTCGTTTGTCTTTGTTTCTTTCGGGGAGAAATTCATCAAGAGACAAATTTCGATGTTGACTTTAGAAAGAAAATTGTTTACAATAAAAGAGAAATTGAAAAAAGAAAGGTTTTGATTTTTATGCAGAAGACATATGAAATGGAAATTGCAGGAGTAAAGAGAAATCTTCCGCTTTTCCCGGTAAATGAAAATTTAACCATCGCGGCCTTAATTATTTTCGGTGATGTGGAATTAACTGTAAAAAGCGCAGGTGCACTTTTAAAAAAAGCACCGGAATTTGATATTATGCTTACGGCAGAAGCAAAAAGCATTCCTTTGATTCATGAAATGGCACGTCAGGCAGGCGTGAATAATTATATTGTTGCCAGAAAAGGCGAAAAGGTATACATGAAGGATCCGGTTTCTGTTGAAGTTAAATCCATTACAACGGCAAAAACACAAAAACTTTACATTGATGCAAACGATGCGGAACTTCTTCGTGGAAACCGCGTTTTGATTGTGGACGACGTAATCAGTACCGGTGAATCTTTAAGCGCACTGGAGCATTTGGTAAATGAAGCGGGCGGAAATATCGTTGGTAAAATGGCGATTTTAGCAGAAGGCGATGCAGCAGAAAGAGACGATTTAATTTTCCTTGAAAAACTTCCGCTCTTTCATCCGGATGGAACCATAATGGAAGTCGGAGGCCAAGCGGTCTTAGGAAGACAACATGAAGTGTC
>JAZRET010000096.1:0-1015 GCA_045660945.1 Congzhengia sp. | reverse complement strand
GACCTAAAAACCCGGCGTTGTTCTTTTCGTTTACCTCCGGATAATTTGGATCTACTGCAGCATTTACATCTGCTGACATGCATTTTGAATTTCGAAATGCGGTAAGACGCATCAATTCATTGTAGTCGCCTTTGCATTTTTCAATTAATAACGCCGTGGCATAGGAAAACGCTGCACTCTTCATGCCGGTGTTTCCCATAGAGCCGATTTCTTCTTTGTCTACCAAAACGCAGGCAACGGTCTTTTTCGGCGCATTTACATCGAAAATTGCACGAAGCGCTGTATACGCACAAACACGGTCATCCTGGCCGTACGCACCGACCATACTTCTGTCAAGCCCTAAATCTTTCGCCGGAAACGCCGGAACCGCCTCGATTTCTGCAGTTACAAAATCGTCTTCACAGATGCCGTATTTTTCATTTAACACCGTTAAAACCGAAGATTTGAATTTATCTTTTTCCACATCACTCGGAACACTTCCAATGAGAATATTCAGGCTCTCCCCTTCAATGACCTCACCGGCTTTTTTCTGCATTTGATTTGCTGCTAAATGCGGAAGAAGATCGCTTACGCAAAAGACAGGATCTTTTTCATCTTCGCCAATGGAGATTTCAACTTTTGTACCGTCTTTTTTATAAACGACACCGATTAAGGAAAGCGGAATCGCCGCCCACTGATATTTTTTAATTCCTCCATAGTAGTGCGTCTTAAAAAGCGCCATATCAGAATCTTCATATAATGGGTTTGCCTTTAAATCAAGTCTCGGAGAGTCCACATGTGCTACCACGAAGTTAATACCTTCCGTGATCTCTTCTTCTCCGATTACAGAAAGAAACAAGCCTTTATCACGATTGTTAAAATACACCTTATCGCCGGGCGCAAGCGTTTTTTTTGTCATAATGTCGCAAAATCCTGCGCTTTCTGCAAGTTGAATTGCTTCTGAAATTGCAAGGCGTTCCGTTTTTGCTTTGTTTAAATAATGGATGTAATCGTTTGAGAAGACCATAATCGCATT
>JAZRET010000095.1:0-1117 GCA_045660945.1 Congzhengia sp. | reverse complement strand
GCCTTTTCATCCGTTATGGCAATCAAGTCATTTTTTGCTACTTTCTGCCCGTTTTTCACAACAGGTGTCATTGGTGCACCAATGTTTTGTTTCATCGAAATACGGAGTTTTTTCTGCTTGGTTTCTACATCTGTAATCGGTGCGGGCTTGTCGTACTGAGAAAGAGCAAGTCTTGCTGTTAAACGGGGCAGGGGAACTTGCTTCATATCACGGAATGCATTAACCGGAGTGAATTTAATATCCTTCGGGATTGCAACACCGTTTGCACGCAGTCCATTTTTATATTCTGTGATAAGCGTTCTCGGAGATAATCCTTGCGGACAGGAATACATTTCGCAAAGACCACAGCCGGAACAGAAGAAGGTGTTTAAAAACGGCGCTAAATCTTTGGTGTCACCACTTGTTGCGCTACGCATAAATGCGTGGGGCTCAATGGGGTGACCAAGTAAGTTTCTTGTACAGGTTGCGGTACACGCACGGCACTGACAACAAGTACCCATTGCACGTTTTAAACTGATGGAAATACGTGTTTTTTTATTTTCAACCACGGGGTGGTTTTTCGGGAGAACCAATACGCCACTGGTGGTTTTTGTAACTGTGTCTAATACGTTTGAGAGTGCACCCATCATCGGACCGCCGGATACGATTTCAAAATCTTCTAAATCCGTACCGCCTGCCATTTGAATGAGCGTTTCAAACGTTGTGCCTAAAGGCACTTCTACTGTGATCGGGTTTTTTACAGCACCCGATACGGTAACGAATTTATGTGTCACGGGTTGGTCTAAAAATGCAGCGCGGTAAATATTTAACGCGGTTTCTACATTGTACACGATAACACCCACAGAAATCGGGATACTACCGGGCGGAACAACTCTTCCGATTGACTCATAAATCGTAATCACTTCATCACCTGCAGGATAAACCTCGGGAAGATAAGCAATTCTAACATTTTTAAATTTATCTAAAACAGAATTTACTGCATTGATCGCACTTTTATATGCTTTTTTGACCGCGATGACAATGTCCGTCGCACCGGTCGTTTCGGCAACGAGAGAGAGTGCCGAAAGAATTTCAAACGCATACTCTGCGAGGACCTGTCTATGTAATTTTAAAAGCG
>JAZRET010000094.1:0-1366 GCA_045660945.1 Congzhengia sp. | reverse complement strand
CCCAGTCATCATGGTGGAGAACTGCCTCAATGTGGCACCTCTCGATCATGGTCTTTGCAAAGTGGATTTCGCACTCGGTCAGGAAGTCGATAAGATCGTGCATTTCTTCGGGCTCTTCATAGAAGTTTGCAAGAGCATCTTCCATACCCATGAGAGCGTGAAGACGCTCAAAAATACCCTGGGTCTGAACAGCGCAGATATACTGGTCATCACGGTTTGCCTGTGCTGCGATGCCGTTGAGCATGCCCCAGTAGCCGGGGTCTTCGGGAGCAACGGGCTTGTGGAGGAGTTCTCTCCACTCGGTGATGTCCTTCAGAACGCGATGTGCATCATCATGAAGGGGGAAAGCACCCATCTGGCCTGCGGGCAGGCTCCAGGTAACGCCGAACTGGTCCTTGGCATCGGGAGAGCCGGGGATTACGGGGTAGTTACCCATGTAGTAGGTGTCGGGAACAAGCAGATGCAAAAATTCGTACTGCTTAACGAAACGGTCAGGATTGCCGTCCTTCTTCATTACTTCGCGCAAGTTTTCTTTTCCTGTAAGCATTTTATACCTCCAAGTGCCTAAAGACATTCAAATATGTATTTTCTAAGAAAAAAGACTGATAGGTGTATTTTATACAATAAAGTTATATCAGTCAAGACATTTGATGCCGAAATGTGAAAATAATCTGTTACTTTAAAGTGATTGCCGACGATTTTTTTGCTTTTTGCACATAAGTTGATGCTTTTTTCGCCACAGAAGGCGGCAGAAATTGGGTGGAGATTGGTAAATTCAAGCCTTTTTTGTCGTTGACATCTTCCCTGCGCTATGGTAAAGTGACGGAGTTTGTAAAAAAAGAAATATTGGAGGATACACAATGTCTACTCACAAGGGCGCAAATCCCGCACCTCTCGGTCTGCTCGGCTTCGGCATGACTACGATTCTGCTTAACCTGCACAATTCCGGACTCCTGCCTTTGAGCATCGTTGTAATCGCTATGGGCTTTGCCATGGGCGGTCTTGCTCAGATTATCGCCGGCATCATGGAGTTCAAGGCCGGCAACACCTTCGGTGCCACCGCTTTCACCGCTTACGGCTGCTTCTGGTGGTCTCTCATCATTATCTGGTGCAACCCCTGGGCTCAGTACGCAGTTGACCCCCAGAGCCTTGCATGGTATCTGCTGTTTTGGGGCATCTTCACCCTGTTCATGTTCGTCGGAACTCTCAAGCAGACCAAGGCAAACCAGGTCGTTTTCGGTTCTCTGACCGTCTTGTTCTTCCTTCTTGCTGCAGGCGACTTCACCGGCAACCACACCATCACCACCATCGCAGGTATCGTTGGCATCATCTGCGGCGCATCTGCTCTTTACAATTCTTTCGGCCA
>JAZRET010000093.1:0-12819 GCA_045660945.1 Congzhengia sp. | reverse complement strand
TGTCCCTGGCTTACGCCTTTGCCCCAAAACGTGTAATCTGCACCGTCAGGCAGGATTGCCTGTGCGTAAAGACGATTTAACGAAAACATTCCCGGGTCCCAACCGGAGGAAATGACTGCAATTTTTCCAGATTCTGAAGCCGCCTTATTAACATTTTCAAAATGAACGGGAATTTTTGCGTGTGTATCGAAACTGTCCACCACGTTAAAGTGTTTTGCAAGGGCAGGTGTTTGCTCCGGAAGATCCGTTGCGCTACCGCCGCAAATGATTAAAACGTCGATGGTATCTTTAAAAGATAAAAGGTCATCCATGTGGTAAACGTCAGCGCCGGTTAAGGTGTGAAGCGTTTTAGGATCACGTCTTGTAAAAACACCGAAAAGCTCTAAATCATCATTTTGCTTAATGGCACATTCAACGCCTTTTCCAAGATTTCCGTATCCTGCAATTGCTATTTTAATACTCATAAAAACCGCCCCTTTTTAAAACTTTATCCATCATATATTATACAATGAATCAAAAAAGATGTCAATAAAAAATCAAGTAGAAGCAAGGCGGACACCTTGCAAATTTTTTGAAGTTATGTTAAAATAAAGAAAAGGGGATGAACGAAATGAAACGTGAAATTTGTATTTTGGAAGATAAAAAATGCACAGATTGCGGTGAATGCAACCTGTGCGATTTAGATGAAAATAAAATATGCGATAACTGTGGAAAGTGCATTGATTCTGAGGCAGAATCAAGAGCCATAAAGGTAGACGGTGTATATCTTGATTTATAAATTAAGACTTTCCGTATTTTCCGGGGGAAACGCCGACGAGTTTTTTAAACACGCGGATAAAATTTGCATAATCTGAAAAACCACAAAGGGGCGCTGTTTCGGCAACGCTCTTTTTTTGCAGGAGCATTTTTTTCGCTTCTATAATGCGTTTTGCGGTGATGTATTTTGCTACGGTAGTGCCGAAATGTGTTTTAAATAATTTGCAGAGTTGATTCACGGAAACAAAAGAATGTTTTGCAAGCCGCTCTAAAGAAAGGTTCTCTGCAAAATGCTTGTTAATATAGGAAATAGCGAGCGAAGTGGGTTTTTCATCTGGTATCATTATATGTTCTAGTACGGTGCGCTTTTGCAAAAAGCGGTTTACGAACACTAAAATCTGATTTACTGTGGCATTTTTTGCAACGTCATCACCATATCCGAGGTTTCGGCGAAATAGAAGCAGCCGGTGTTCCAGTTCGAAAATCTCGCGGTCGTTTAAAGAAATTCTATGGGAAAAAGCCGAGTCTCTTTCAAAGAAACAACGGGACAAATCCGTTTGCTCCGTGGAATTTTTCAAAAGAAAATCTGGATGAATGAGGATGGAAAACCGCGCAAACATCCCGTTTGAAGAGGTAATGATTTTGTGTGCTTCAAACTGATTTACTAAAAATAAATCTCCGTTTTTGGCATCGTATAGCTTTCCGTCGATAAACACTTTATTTCCGTCGGAAAGAAAAAGAATTACTTCACAACAGTCATGTACGTGTATTTCGGGACTATTTTCCGGTGCTTCTGAATAATACACACCATAGGAACGCGTCGAAATAGCGTTTTCAATCGCACCTTCGAATTTTGTATACAAAAACGGCATAAAGACACACCTTTTTCTCAAATTATTGCTATTATTGTATCATAGCAGGGTGAAAAATGCAACAAAAACTAAAATTTCAATTCAAAATCGCAAAAAACTGCGGCAACATCATGTTGCCGCAGTTTTCTAATTAAAATGCCATATTTAAAATATGAATCCATTCTTTTAAGCTGTCTTCGGCAGAAAGACCGTCAATCGGACGCATTTCAAAGGATGCGGTTGCTTTTTCGTTATCGAAATAGCCGGCATTCTTTAAAAGGTTCAAATAAAGAATGGCTTCCTCCGTTCCGTATTCCGCTCCGGGATAGTTCCACGGGATGTGTTTATCGCCATAGAACGGACTGTTTTTATCTTTTAACAGACAGTTTCCAAGATGCACGTGATTTAAAATGTCTTTTGATTTTCCTACTGCGGATTCTAACGTTTCGTGCATGATTCCTACGTGGCACTGGTCAAGCAGGAGTCCGATTCTTTCAAAACCGTTTTTGCGTACGGTATGGATAAAGTCAATAGTTTCTCCTAAAGGTCCAAAAAGAAAATGCTTATCAATATCCCAGTCTGTGGGCTCAAATGCGAGTACTACGTCTGCGGGAAGCTGGGCGCCTACCTTTAAAACGAGTTCCAATAAACGCTCTTTTGCGGCTTCTCTTTCGTCTATCGCATCGGGGCCGCTGGCGAACACAATTTTTTTGGAATTTACGGCGAGTGCATAAGATACTTCGCGCATTAAAATGTCGTAAGCTTTCGTTCTGTCAGACTCTTTTGGAGAAGTGGGAAGACTGATTTCTTCGCCGAAACGGTCACCGACATTATAAGTGATAACTTTTCCGGAATCTAATAAAATCTTTGCTTCTTCTTTCGCGGTTTCTCCGCGCCATGTCCAACAGTCGAGTGCATCAACCAAGTCAGATGCGGCGATTTTTTTTAAGGTTTCTGTATGTATTTTTTCATTTGTGATGGATTCGGGATATAAAAACTGATGATTGACACCTAATATCATAACGCGTTCACCATTTCCTTTTCATAGATTAAGTACTCTGACCAGGTTTTAAGGAGGTTCTCGCCGCGCATCACAACGGTTTTGTCATCTTCAAAAATTTCAGGGTGAAGATTTTTCATCGTGTGAAGATATGGGCAGTCGGAAAAAACGATTTTTATTTCGTAAGGACCTTCCACTTGAAACGGTGCGATATCGGCTTTGCATGCTTCTTGTGCAGCTTTTGTGAGAAGTTTTGCTGTTTTTTCAGGCGGGAGACAAAGCGCGGTATCTTCTGTTAAAGAGCCTTTTACTGCGCAGGTAACAAGGTTCTCAATTAAGTCTTCTCCTTCTTTGCAACCCAAATTGTCGCCGGAGATAAATTTTAAAGGAATTCCTTGCTCGCCTGCAAGAGCGGCTTCAATGCCGATTTCTCCCACTAATAATCCGTTTAAATAAATGGCGTCATATTCTCTTAAATAACTATGTGCCAAAAGTGCTCCGGGAACGTGTTGCATCGTGTGAAGACCAACTAAGAACAAACCATCAAAGTCACCGCCTACGCCGCGGTAAAGGTCGCCTAAAATCGGTTTTCCCATCACAACGGGGCAGTCAATCTGTGAAATGTCTACGTTTCTTCCGTCGGTGTGCATATCGTATACAACCGCTTCGGCGCCTGCCTTTTTGATGCCTTTTAAAACTGCTTTTAAATCGTTCATCAGCATCGCTTTGCCGAAATCACTGTTTTCTGCCTGCGGGAAAGTGGTTACGCCGGTAACACCTTCAATATCTGTCATAACTAAAAATCTCATACGTATCGTCCTTTCTTTAGCATTTTACGCCGTTTTTCTTCAAGGTTTCTCTTAAGTTTTCAACGTCGATGTCTTTTGCTTTGCCGCCGGCTTTAGATAAAAGCGCTGCAGCAGTACCTGCGGCTTCTCCTGTTACCATACAGCAAGCGGTGGGGCGAATACACCCGAAAGCTTCGCGCGTGGTGGAGATTAAGCGGCCGGCTAAGAGTAGGTTGTCAATGTCTTTTGCAACTAAGCTTCTGTAAGGCACTCGGAAAAACGCTCTTTTTGCAAGGGGCGTATTTTCACATTCTACCGGTCTGGGCGAGACATCAATCGGATGGCTGGAAAATCCAATGGAATCGTAAAAGTCTTCATTTTTTAAAATGTGTACGATGTTTAAGCGGTATTCGCCGTCCACGCGTCTTGTTTCGCGGACGCCTGCCTGCGGAACGTCTATAATATATGCGTTTTCAAAACCGGGGAGTGCTTTTCTGTAACGCTCAATTTGTGTGCTTTCCTCTATCAAAACTTCATATTCGGCGAGTGTTAACTCGTCGGCATTTACGCCGCTGATATTTCTCGTGGGGATACAAGAGCATCCGATCATAACGCCTTTGCGTGGATAAGTGTAAATCTGAAGAAGACCATAAGGCTTTCCATCATTTAAGCGAGCCATTGTGGAAACAACGTCTCCGTCTTCGTATCTTTTAAAGAATTATTCGCGACTCATCAAGCTGAAAGGATGGACCATGAAACGCTCGGGGTCTTCTTTCATTGCCTTGAAAAACTTGTCGTAGTCGATGCCACCGATACGGTACATAGTACCAATAGGAGCGATATCGCCTACTTTTGCACGGCCACTTTTTACAACGGAATCGTCTTCTGTTGCCCCGTGGAAACATGTTGCGCCGGCAAGGTGTGATACATCTGCATCGCCCGTTGCGTCAATCACATATTTTGCGTATGCCACCATTGGGCATTCTTTTGTGTCGAAGACAATGCCGGAGATTTTCTTTCCATCCATTAAAACTTTTAACACTTTGCTATGTAAAAGAATCTTCACGCCGGCTTTTCTGAGCGCTTCAAAGAGGTAGAGTTTAAACGCGTGCGAGTCGGTGTAAACGTAAGTTGCGCCGGTTCCGTATGTACCAACGGCACCACCGTTTTTAATTAAGTCGTTGGTAATTTCCAAGGGAATACCGCCAACTATCTGCACGTTTTCGGGGTTGTCCTTTAACTCTTCGTCGATTTTAAACTGTTCTTCGGGGTCGATACCGTGTTTTACGTATTTTGTAAGACCGGCATTCCCCATCGTCATCATACCGCCAAGGTAGTGAGTTTTTTCGATGAGCAGTGTTTTTGCGCCGTTTCGTGCAGCAGCCAAGGCTGCAACGACGCCTGCCGTACCGCCGCCGCAAACGATGGTGTCAAACGTGCCTAAAACTTTTGCGTCTAAAGAAAATTTTAATTTGTCGGACATCTCTATTCTCCTTTGCGGATTAGCATTTTACGCCGTTTTTCTTCAAGGTTTCTCTTAAGTTTTCAACGTCGATGTCTTTTGCTTTGCCGCCGGCTTTAGATAAAAGCGCTGCAGCAGTACCTGCGGCTTCACCTGTTGCCATACAGCAAACAGTAACGCGTGTGCAACCGAATGCTTCACGCGTTGTGGATATTAAGCGGCCGGCTAAAAGGAGGTTATCGATACCTTTTGCAACGAGACTTCTATACGGAACGCGGAAGAACGCTCTTTCTGCGAGCGGAATTTCCTCGCATTCTTTGGGCCTTGGAGAAACGTCAATTGGATGCGCGGAAAGCGCGATGGTGTCATAGAAATCTTCGTTCTTTAAGATGTCTATCATGGTGAGACGATATTCACCGTCTACACGTCTGGTTTCTCTGATGCCCGCCTGGGGAACATCCATAATAAATGCATTTTCAAAGCCGGGGAATGCTTTGCGGAAACGCTCCATGTTGTTCCACTCTTCTAAAAGAACATGATATTCTGCTTCGGTTAATTCTTCGGCGTTTGTACCGTCAAACTGACCTCTTACAACGGAGCAACCAACCATAACGCCCTGGCGGGGATAGGTGTAAACCTGAAATCTTCCTTCAATACCATCGTTTAAGGGAACAAGTGCCGAAACGGAGTCTCCGTCTTCGAGTCTCTTTAAAAATTCTTCTTTTCCCATTACTGCAAAGTGGTGTTCATTAAAACGATCGGGATCGTTTTTTACGCAATCAAAGAATTTGTCATAGTCAATACCGCCGATACGGTACATTGTGCCAATGGGAGCCATCTGTCCAACCGGAACCTGACCGTTTTTTACAACGGAGTCAATTTCTGCTGCACCGAGGAAACATGTCGCACCGGCAAGGTGTGATACATCTGCATCACCCGTTGCGTCAATCACATATTTGGCGTATGCTACCATCGGGCATTCTTTTGTATCAAAAACGATACCGGAAATTTTTGTGCCGTCCTTTAAAACTTTTAATACTTTACTGTGGAGCATAATTTTTACGCCGGCCTTTTTAAGCGCTTCAAAAAGGTAAAGTTTAAACGCATGAGAATCGGGGTAAACATAAGCAGCGCCTGTGCCGTATGTTCCGACTGCGTCGCCATTTTTAATTAAGTCGTTGGTAATTTCGAGCGGAATACCGCCAACAACCTGAACATTTTCGGGATTGGTTTTGAGTTCTTCATCAATTTTAAATTGTTCTTCTGAATTAATACCGTGCTTTACATATTTTGTAAGACCGGCATTACCCATCGTCATCATACCGCCAAGGTAGTGAGTTTTTTCAATAAGCAGTGTTTTTGCGCCGTTTCTTGCTGCTGCCAAAGCCGCAATAACGCCTGCTGTACCGCCGCCGCAAACGATGGTGTCAAATTCCCCTAACACTTTTGCCTCAAGATCAAATTTTAACTTTTCTGCCATTTTTATGCACTCCTTTATATGAGTAGGTATCATACCTCTATGGTATTATGTACATTATACCTCTGCGAAGAAAAGGCGTCTATGAATAAGAAAAACAAAAATACCATAAATTTGCTCTTTTTGGGTAAAATTTTTATCTTTACAGTAAAACAGACTGAAATGAACGGCGAAGTTTTAAAGGCGTGGTTTTGTAGCGCGCCAAAAAGAGTTCAGTAAAATGGCTATGTTTACAAAAGCCTAAAGATTTCGAAATTTCTGCAATCGAAAGAGAGGTGGATGCAAGCAAAAACAATGCTTTTTTGAGCCTGAGTTCGTTTACATAGTCATTAAAATTCTTTCCGGTGATTTTTTTAAACTGCCTGGAAAGGTGGCTGTAACTGATGTAAAACTTTTTAGAAAGTGCAGAAAGTTTTATGTTTTCAGTATAGTGATGATTTATGTATTGAATCACATCAAACACTTTTTCGGATGTAATATTTTCTAAGAAGATGTGCTTGTCTTCGCTTTTTTGATGACACTTTTCCATTATCCATGCAAGGAGATTTAACGTGTAGGCGCGCAAAAACAGTTCCTTTATAGGAGTTCCTTCTTTCACGGTACGCAAAATTGCCGCAAAGGAACGGAATATATCCGCGGAATCCTGCTCAGTGAGTTTTATGTGACGTATTTCGCTGCTCGAAAGCACTTCCAAATCGTCTGAAAGTTTTTTATAAGAAGTACTTGCTGAAAGGGCCTGTGGGTAAAAACGCACAATATAGAACTTCCCATTCGTACGGTCTTTTTTTGAAAAATGGTGCAGTTCACCCGGGAATATGAAAAGGAGTTCACCCGGCGATAAACGGTATTTTTTTCCGGAAAGTGTTACTTCGCGAGTGCCGGATTCTAAAAATAAAAGCTCAAAACAATCGTGGTCATGCACGCTGTCTTCGCCGTTTTCAAAACCGGCGGAGAGATAGACAGAATGCACTTTTCCTTGATTTATAAACTGGTCATCAATCATTGTACTTCTCCTTTCAAAACGGTTTGATGAAGCGCACGGAATTTTGTTGGAGAAATGTTTTCTGTATCCAGAAAACATTTTGAAAAGTAGGAAGAATCTTCGTATCCTATGGAAAAGGCGATATCCGTGATACTCTTTTCAGTGGTTGCAAGCAAAAACTTAGCGTGTTCTATTTTTGTCTGCTCAATATATTTTGAAACAGAATATCCGGTCAGAAGTTTAAAATTACGGGAGAACGTATAGTGCTGAAAAGAAAAACGTTCGGAAAGTTCTG
Source organism: Congzhengia sp. (assembly GCA_045660945.1). Classification (GTDB taxonomy): domain Bacteria; phylum Bacillota; class Clostridia; order UBA1381; family UBA9506; genus Congzhengia. Next base: position 5,208 of record JAZRET010000093.1, on the reverse strand, counting down.
CCAGAGTCACGGTAGTATAGTTTTCCTCAGTATATTCTAAAACATTTCGTATGGTTTCAGTATTTTTTCCGGAAAGGGACTTTTGCGAAAATTCCGGGAGATTCCATTTTTTCAAAAGATACAAATAAAGAAACAGAATTTTTGCGTGCATCAGATATTCATAACCATATGATTTTTTTTCCGTAATCGCCAAGGTATCTTTGAAAAATGTGTGTAATTCGTTTTCTTTTGCGCAGGGAAAAATATCTGCAGCGCCCTTTTTTGTGATAGAAAGAAGCAGAAAATCCTTGTCGCTTATTTTATCTGTGCCATACGAGTATATCAGTTCCGGATGAAAGGAAAAACAATAGAGTTCTGCATCTTTATCAGCATCTAAAAAAGAAAAGGGAACAAATGAGTTTAAAAAGACGAGGTCACCTTTTTTCAGAGGGTGTTTCTTGTAATTTGCAAAAAGTGTCAAAGTTCCGTTTTCTACATAAGAAATGCAAATTTCTTTTTGCATTGTAAAATGACTCTCGCCTAAGGATTTTTTATTTTTGCGCGTAAAAAGAAAAGGGGGATTATCCGATGTTTGCATATTCTGTTTCACCTCGCTGTTCTGTTTTCAATTTGGTTGGTGCAATATGAAAATGCTTGGAGAATGCCTTATAAAATACTTCATAGGAATTATAGCCGACGCATTGTGCAATTTCATAGAGTTTTTTATCGCTTGTCAAAATCATTTCTTTTGCAAGGTGCATTCTTTGTTTTAAAAGAAGCTTTTTAAAACTCATGCCGGTGAGTTTTTTTACGGTGCGCTCTGCTTGTTTTGTGCTGAGATGCAAAATGTCTGCGACAAGGGAGATGTTTGCATCCGGATTTTGATAATATGCATCAATACAGTTTTCAATTATGGTAGAACGGTAAAACTCTTCGTTCATTTCGCCTTTTTTTGGAGAACCTTGCGTTTCGAGAGTTGGAAGTGCATCCGAAAGATCCAAAACGAGAAGTGCCAGAAGGTGTTTTAAAGATGCGCTTTTGATTGCGTTATTCTTTTTTATACAATATAAAATTTTCCGGAGTTCTTTCTCATAGGACTTCTTCAAAACAGTGATACTTTCAAGCGCGTCCCACCTTGAAAAAATATTTTCATAGGTGTTATCAGGATCTTGATTATTTGTTTTTTTGATCAAGAGGGTGATACAGAAACGCTCAACTTCGCCAATATCCTTTACACCGTGCACAACAGATGGCGGAATAATTACGGTTTCTTTGTTTTTTGCGATGACATCTTCATCGCTTGCATAAAAAATCGCGTTTCCACCAGTGATAAAATGCAGTTCAAAATGCAGATGATAATGCGTGCGTGTAACGGCCTTTTTATTGAGTGTTTTGTCTGAAAGCGTAACAACGATTTCGCAATCACCGATTTTGATAATACGGGTATTAAAAAATGATTCGCGCATGATTTTCACCTCATTTTTTTTATACCATAACACACAGGGGAAGTCAAGATACGATTGCAAAATTATACATCAAAAAAAGACATTTTTCAAAAAAATTAGTCCAAATTAAGCATTTACTTTTTCGTCGCATTCGTTTACAATAAAAGCAGAAAAAACGAAGTAAAATAAGGAGAAAACAATATGAAAACAACCATTTACGAAATTGACGGAAATTATGACGGAAAAGAATGTTTTGTACATCCCCGTGCATGCGCACTGGATAAAGATAACATCATTATGACAACGCAGACTTTAAATGTTTTGGGAGACGACTACTTTTCACCGCTTTACGTTTTAAGAAGTAGTGACGGCGGAAAAACATGGACGGAGCCAAAGATGGATCCGGCGTTTACGGTGGAATCACAAGGGGAATACACCGTGCTTGGCTGTGATGCGACGCATCTTCTGCATAAAAAAACCGGCGTTCCGCTCGTAGCAGGACATACGGTGGCATATATCGAGGGATCTTTAGACGCCGTAAGAGATTATGTATACGGGACGTTTTACGCGACATACGATATCGAAAAACAATGCTATAACACGATGAAAATTTTAAAAATGCCGGAAGGGATGTATCCGGAAGGCTGCGCAACAGGCTGCTCTCAGCTCATTGAAGATAAAAACGGCGATGTGCTTTTACCTGTTTATATTCAGCACGGAGAATATACTTCAAGTGCCGTGGCAAGATGCGCATTTGACGGAAAAGAACTCACCTTTTTAGAGATGAGCAACGAACTTTTCTTTAACCTCGACCGCGGACTTTGTGAGCCCTCTTTATGTTATTATCAGGGGAAATATTATTTGACCATTCGAAATGACCGATATGGTTTATACAGCGTAAGTGAAGACGGAAAAACCTTCCCCGAGCCTGAAATCTGGAAGTGGGACTCAGGAGAAATCGTGCCAACGTATAACACGCAGTCGCACTGGCTCGAGTGCGGCGGAAAACTCTATTTGGTTTACACAAGAAAAGCAGGCAATAATGATCATGTCTTCCGTCATCGTGCACCACTCTTTATGGCGCAGGTTGACACAGACGCGATGCGGATTTTGCGTCACACAGAGCAAATTGTCGTTCCTGAACGCGGCGCAAGACTCGGTAATTTCGGTGTAAATAAGATCGATGAAAACACGGCGCTCATTACCGCGTCAGAATGGATGCAGGGCGTTTGGGGGCAGCCGTTGGAAAAAGGAAATGTTCACGGAAGCGACAATTCATTTTTTATTACAAAGGTAGAGGCATAAATTTTAGGGAGACAAAAAATGAATCTTGTTCTGTTTTATATTTATAATGTTGTTTGGTACTTTTTAGCGCTTTTGTTAAACGGCGCAGTACTCCAGACGTTTTTATTGGAGTATGGTGTTTCAGAAGAAATGGTTAACATTTACTGCTCCGTGATGCAGGTGGTACAAAGTATCACGATGCTTGCCACGGCAAAGTGGCTCGATAGGCAGAAAAAAGTGCTCCGCGTAGCGGCGTATATGCTTATGCCAAATGTCTTAATGTTAGCACTTCTTCTTTATATGTGCTTTTGGAAAAACATGGCGATGAGTACAGCGGTTCTCGCGGTGTTTTCGGTCGGTTTTGTTGTGAATGTGTTTTTTGCGCTGGGTATAACGCTTGCTTATAAAATCCCATATCATATTATGGATATGCGGCAATATGCAGTTGTGATATCAATTTCGGGTGTGTTTCTAAATTTGGCAAACATTCTTTGCACAGGTTCTATCAGTTTTTTTCAGCGGTGGTTTTCTTATTCCGGTGTAATGGTAGTACTCTTAGTGCTCGGACTTCTTTCAGTACCAACCGGAATGTTTGTTCTTTTTAGAATGAAAGAAACCGGTGATTTTGAAAAGTTGGAGAAAAAAGAAAAAAAGAAAGTCGGGAACGTTTTTAAGTATCGTCCGTTTCAAAGGCTTTTCCCCGCAGACCTTTTAAGAGGATTTAGTATGGGGGCGTCTTCCCTGCTCGTAACCATCGGTTATTATCAGGGCATTTTAGATGTAAAAAGTGCATCCTTTTATGCAACGCTAACCTTTGTTATGGCATTTTTACAGTGTCTCACATATCCGTTCCTTTCTAAAAAAATTGGTGAACGGCGATTGATTTTTTATTTTAGCATTTTGGTGGCAATTTTGCTACCTCTGATATTGATGGGAAAAACTACAACGTGGTTTTTGGCAGTTTCTGTAATTTTTCAATATATTATTAACGTAGTCGCAAATGCAATTCCCGTTGCGGTAACAAAAATTGTAGACTATGAAATCATGGGAGAATACAGTTCCTGGAGACTTTTCTTAAACACAATAGGAACTGCAATAGGAGGGCTTTTCTGTATTCCTCTGATGAAAATTTTGGGGGCAATTGGTGCACTTTCCGTTTATGGCGCATGTCAACTGGTTACAGGCGTTGTTTATGCACGATATATGAAAAAATATGTAAAAACAGACGGGGAATAAACCCCGTCTGTTTTTTATAACGATAAAAAGAAAAGGGATGGACTCCATTTGGAGTACATCCCTTTGTTTTGCTTTCAATTAATCTACGAAGATTACGATTGCTTTAATGGCTCCGTCTACGGTGTAAACCATGACGTTAGAGCCGTTTCCGGCCTGCTGTCCATGACCGATGATTTCAGCAAATACTGCTTCTGAAATCGGTGCTCTTTCTAAAGAGCGTGTAATGCTATAGATTTTTACATTATCTGTGTAAGAGTAGGTTTCTTCTGTTACACTTGATGTTGCGTTAAAGGTCGGTGCAAGCATTAAGGTGTTTGCTGTTGCGCTACGAACTTTACCGAACATTACTCTAAACGGTGCGGTACGGTCATCCACAGAATTATCTACGTTTCCGTCTACCTTAAACATGGGAGTGAGCGTTTCGTTCACAACGCTGTCTGCAGTTGCGATTACTTCGATTGCGTCTACTAAACTGTCGCTGTCTGCTGCAACACGGATAATGTCACCAATTGCAACGGTTTCAATAGCAGATGTGTTCGGACGGCCATCGTCATAAACGGTCATTTCCGTTCCGTCAACACCAATGAGTGACAGTTTCTTTCTGGACTGCTGCATATAAGTTGCAGAAGAGATACTCTTTACAATCATCGGAACATTGTCTTCAGAAATCACTTCTGTTGTTGCACTGGAACCGCTTGTTCCGGTACCATAAACGTAGATTGCGGCAGGCTTGTTGCTTCCGCTTACATTTACAAACTGAAGATAATAACTTTCACCCTTCTTAAAGTAGATGTTGCTCTTAGAAGTATATGTGCCGCCTGCTCTGTCAGAGGGAACGACTAAAATCGGTGTGGAAGTACCAACAGAATAACTTCCCAGTGTGGTTCTGTCAATCAAACACTCAATCGGTGTGGACATAAAGGTTGTTTTGAGGTTTAATGTAACGTTAAAGGAAGTACCTGTCGCATTTAACGTTAAAAGACCGTCAATTTCTAAAGAGTTGTTTGCAGATGTTGTAAAACGAATCGGCTGCGCGTAAGTTGCGTTTGTCGGAGCCGTGCCGTCAATAGACGGGTTTACACCGGCTGAGGCAGCGGTTGAAGCAAGAAGTGTTTTGATTTCCTGCAGATCTTTCGATACGTTATAGGAAACACCGTCAATCTTTATGTTTTCTCTTAATGTATAAATCTTCGAGGACAAAGTAGAGTTTGTAGCATTAAAGGTGTATGCCATAAATTTGATGGTAGAGGTACCAACTAAATCT
>JAZRET010000092.1:0-8329 GCA_045660945.1 Congzhengia sp. | reverse complement strand
CATACCGGGAAATACATTTTGTTCATGTACCAAAACCGGAATTTTTAGACTGTTTGCTGCAGTAAGTACCGGTGCACAAACATAACCGCCGGTTCCGACAACAACGTCAGGCTGAAATTCTTTGATAATTTTTTTTGCATCACGAATGGCCTTTACGTATTTGAATGCAACCGCAAGGTTTTTCGGGGTTAATTTACGAATGAGTCCTTCTACTTCAATTGCCTTGATTTCAAAGCCTTCTTTCGGTACGAGTGTTTGCTCCATTCCGTTTTTCTTACCGATGAAAAGAATCTCGGCACCATATTCTCTTTGCATTCTTTTCGCAATGGCGATTGCGGGATTGATGTGTCCTGCCGTACCGCCACCCGATACTAAAACTTTCATTTTTCAAGACTCCTTTAACGCAATTCTGTAGTCTGTGTTCGATATCTGGAAACGTTCAAAACCATTCCCATTGCCGCCATTAAGAATACAAGTGACGAACCACCTGCCGAGAAAAACGGAAGGGAAATACCGGTTGTCGGTATCATTTTCGTTACAACGCCGATGTTTAAAAACGTCTGCACGCCAACAAGAGAAGTGACTCCCGTTACCAAAAGACTTGAAAATGTATCCGGCGCGTTGATGGCAATTTTCATGCCGCGCCATACCAAAAAGGCAAACAGCGCAATAATAACCGTTGCACCAACCAATCCCAACTCTTCGCAGACAATTGCAAAAATAAAGTCATTCTGTGGTTCGGAAACGTACATGTATTTCTGTCGGGAATTACCGAATCCAAGTCCAAACAGTCCGCCCGAACCGATGGCATAAAGAGACTGAATAATCTGCCAGCCGTCGCCTCTCGGATCGGCAAACGGATTTACATACATTAAAAGACGATCTGCACGGTAATCTGCACCGAAAGCAACAACAACTGCGACCGGAATCAAAATTGCCGCCGCAATCGCAAAGTGCTTTAAGCGAGCGCCACCTACTAAAAACATAATAACAGAAACCAAGCCAATGATAATGCACACACTAAAGTGCGGCTCTAAAATTAAAAGCAGGAAAAATGCTGCCAAGACCAATCCAAAACGTATGAGATAGCGGATGTCTTTAATCTTCTCTTTCGCATTTGAAAGCCCCGCCGCGAGATAAATAATTACTGCAATTTTTGCCATTTCAGAAGGCTGAAAACTAAACGATCCTACGCCCAGCCATCTGCGCGCGCCCTTAATCGGTGAACTTGCCAAAACCAAAATCAAAAGCACAAACGTTACTCCAACAATGGGACCCAACAGTTTTTTGTATCTGCGATAATTAAAATTCATCGTAAAAAACATTGCGCCAACACCGATAACGGCCCACATTGCCTGTTTTTTAATAAAGTAAAGGCCGTCGCCATAGTTATAGTTTGCAGAGGGGTAACTGGCGCTGAATACCATGATGAGCCCCAGAATCAAAAGCATTAATACAACTGCCAAAAATCCTAAATCCACGCTTCCTCTTCTGGTAACTGTCTGTCTGTCACTATCAGAACGTCGAACGGATGACGGTCGACGCTTTCTGCTCGTTTTTTCCACAGTATCACACGCTCCTTTCCCTGGTGCTTTTTAAAATACAGCGATATAACTAATGAGGCATAATATCAATGTAATCGCTGAAAACAAAAATACAATTTTTTTCTCATTTAGACCACACATCTCAAAATGATGATGAATGGGGCTCATTTTAAAAATACGTTTTCCGGTGAGTTTAAACGACGCCACCTGCAAAATGACAGAAAGCGTTTCGATTAAATATATACCGCCTGCAATGATTAAAATGAGAGGCATCTTCAGTGCAATTGCTCCTACGGCAATTGCGCCACCCAAAAAGAGCGATCCGGTATCTCCCATAAATACCTTTGCAGGATTTGCATTAAAGAATAAAAAGCCGAGACACGCCGCCGCAGTTGCCGCCATAAATGCCGCAACGGGCATATTTTGAAGTTTGATTGCGCATACCATAAAAAACAGCGATACAATCAAAGTAACTGTTGTTGCAAGTCCGTCTAAACCATCGGTAAGATTTACACTGTTCACCACGGCAAGCTGCACAAAAACAGCAAGTGGAAGCACAAAAAATCCGATATCAAACGTCTGTTTTAAAAACGGAATGTAGATTTCACCATTAATCATATTGGTAGAATACATAAACACGGTCACAAGGACAGACGCAATCATCTGCATGGAGAACTTCTGACCGGATGTGAGTCCTAAATTTCGCTTTTTTACAACCTTAATATAGTCATCCCAAAAACCGATGAGACCAAACAAAACAGCACCAACGGTTAACGCAACTTCTAAAGAGCCGATTTTTCCGTCAAAGACAAACGCCAACAACGCACCAACCACGCACGCTAAAATAATTGCGATGCCACCCATTGTAGGTGTTCCGCTCTTTTTCTGGTGCCACGCGGGCCCTTCTTCTCGAATACTTTGACCGAATTTAAGTCGTCTTAACATCGGGATTAATAACGGGGTTATGATAAGTGCTAAGGCAAGCGATATGCCTCCTGCGATATAACACATATTCAAGCCAATTCACTCCATTTCTTCTGTAGGGTTAAAAGTTTTCCTTTAAAAATTCTGTGATACGTTCCAGCGCCATCGCACGGGAAGCTTTTACCAAAATGGTGTCGTCTTCTTTTAGGATGTCTTTTAAAACGCCGTTTGCTTCTTTTACGGTCTCGGTTGCGTATACGTTCTTTGTCTCCATTCCTTGCGCTAGCGCGCCTTTGGCGATGGCTTCTGCTTCCGTTCCAACCGTAACTAAAACATCTATCTTGTTTTTTGTAACTTCTCCACCCAAATTAAAATGTGCATCAAAACTATATTTACCTAGCGCTTTGATATCGCCCAAAACTGCAACGGTACGTGTTTTCTGTTTAGAAAGTACGGAAAGTGCCGCTGAAACACTTGCCGGAGCAGCGTTATAGCAATCATTTATAATGGTGTGATGCTTCGTTTTTACAATATCCATACGCATCTTTGTCATGGAAAATGCACTAAGCGCATCTTGAATATCTGCATCGGAAACGCCAAAGTAAATCCCTGCCGCCACGGCAAGCATCGCATTTAACACGTTATGTTCTCCCGGAACGGGAAGCGTTATCATAAGTTCATGCCCCATTCCCAAAACCCGAAACGACACTTCGTTTGTTCCGGAAACAATGTTGCTTGCAACAAAGTCCGCTTCCTTATTTTCGACCCCTACCGTAATGACTTTCTGGGTAAGTTCTTTTTTGTGTGCCATTAAGATTTTATCGTCACCATTTAAAAATGCCACACCATCAGGTTTTAAATTCTGAAACACTTCCGCTTTGGCGCGGTAGATATTTTCCTGAGAACCTAAAATTTCAATATGTGACATGCCGATGTTCGTCATGATCACCGCGTCGGGTACGCATATTTTAGAAAGTCGGTCTATTTCCCCGAAATGATCCATGCCCATTTCAATGACCGCCGCAGAAATATCTTCCTCAGCCGAAAAAACCGTCAGAGGAACGCCAATTTCATTGTTGAAATTTCCTTGATTCGTCAAGGTTTTATACTTTTTGCTCATCACCGCATACGTCATATCGCGCGTGGTGGTTTTTCCGACGCTTCCAATCACACTAACGGTTGGAACAGTAAGTTTTTCCATGACTGCGTGCGCAATTTTTCCCATCGCGAGCACCGTATTTTCTACAAGTACAATGGCACCGTTTTCGTTCTTTTGAACTTCCTTTTCCACCAAAACGCACGCTGCACCTTGAGAAATTGCTTTATCTATGTAGAGATGTCCGTCTGAATTTTCGCCGCAAATTGCGACAAAAAGCGAACCTTCTTCTGCTTTTCTGCTGTCTGTGGTAACGGACGTGATAACCGTTTTTTCATCGCCCGATAAAAGTCTTCCACCCGTGGCGGATAAAACTTCAGAAACATACATCGGAATCATGCTTTCACCTCTTCCGAAATTGCAACTAGCGTTTCTTTGATCACTTCGCGCTCATCAAAATGGTGTTTTTCTTTTCCGATTATCTGATACGTTTCATGACCTTTTCCCGCTAAAATAATACAATCGCCCGGCTTTGCGTTTCTTAAAGCATAACCGATTGCTTCTCTGCGGTTTTCAATCACAACATATTCACAAGACGTCTTTAAAACGCCGACCATAATGTCTTCAATAATTGCGCCGGGAACTTCTGTTCTCGGGTTATCGGATGTCACGATAATAAAATCAGAAAGGCGCGCCGCAATTTCACCCATTTGTGGGCGTTTTGTTTTATCACGGTCACCGCCACATCCAAAGAGCGTGACCACTCTTCCTTCCGCAAATTCTTTTACGGTGCTTACAATGTTTTCAAGACCGTCCGGTGTGTGCGCATAATCAATGATGACGGAATAGTCCGTACCCGTGTAAACTGTTTCACATCTTCCCATGACACCCTGCGCAAATGTAAGTCCTTCAATTGCGCGCTCAATATCAATCCCTGCACCAACCAAAGTTGCCAGCGCCGTCAGTGCGTTATATACAGAAAATTTACCCGGAATTCCAAGGCGTACTATGTATTTTTTCTTTTCATAGGTAAGCTCAAACACCACACCTCTTGCGGAGATGCGAATGTTCGATGCGGAAAAATCTGCATCTGTGTCAACAGCAAAACTTTTTATAGGGCGACTTGCCGCATCCAAAATACGTTTTCCCGCCGCATCATCAACGTTTACAACGCCAACTTCACTTACAGAAAACAGTTTCTGTTTTGCGAGAAAATAGTTTTCCATGGTTTTATGAAAATCCAGATGATCCTGCGTTAAATTGGTAAACGCGCCAACAGAAAATGTAATTCCGTGCACACGATGAAGGTCCAGAGAGTGCGACGAAACTTCCATCACAACATACTCCACTCCCTCTGCGCGCATTTCAGAGAAAAGTTCAAATAGTTCCAGAGATTCCGGTGTTGTGCGCTCTGTAGGGAGTTCTCGTGCGCCGATCATATTTTTATTTGTTCCAATGAGACCTACCGTTTTTCCTTCAAATTCCAAAACAGACTTGATAAGCGTTGTAACCGTAGTTTTTCCGTTTGTTCCCGTTACGCCGATAACTTTTAAATCTCGTTCTGGGTGTCCGTAAAACGCGGCTCCAAGTTCTGCCAAAGCGCATCTTGTATCGTCGGTGTATACGACCGTGACACTTTCCGGAATTTCAGGAACAGAAGCTCCATTCTGTACCACAATGACACTTGCGCCTTTTTCAATTGCTGCACCAATGTATTTGTGGCCGTCCGTTTCAAATCCAACAATGCACACAAAAACATCGCCCGGTTTTACTTTTCTGGAATCATAAGAAATGCCGGATATATGAAGTTCTTTACTTCCCACAATTTTTGTTATAGGAATGTCTTGAAATAATGATGTAAAATGCATGCTTTGCTCCTTTTTCGCCCAATCCTTTTCTATCTGCTTCTCTCGGCGTTAACGAACCGTTCCTTCAACATCCAAGAATCTGAATTCCACTTCTACAACGCCGCCGCGTTCCAATGCCGAGCCCGCCGCCGGCTTTTGTTTTTCTGCAACCGTACGGGAGCTGTCCACACCCGTCGCACCGGCACCAACAATGCTCAAATTAAGCCCCTGTGCGGATAAAATAGTTTTTACCTCGTCGAGTGTTTTTCCCGAAACATCGGGGACTGTAACCGTTTTAGTTTGCTCAGTATTGTCTGTGTATAGCACGACAACCGAGCCGGCATTTACCGTCGAGCCTAACGTCGGCATTTGACCGGTAATCACATTTCCCCCACCGATAATGGTATATTTTAAGCCTGTTTCTTCAATCTTTTTCTTAGCTGCGGCAAGCTCAAGACCCCGCACGTCCGGAACGGAAACATCAATCTGCGTTTCTTCTTCCTCTGTATACTGCGGTTCCACACCTAAGTATTTTAACGTGTCTTCTAAGATTTTACCGACAACCGGAGCCGCAACCGCACCGCCGTAGTAAGAACCAAGAGACGGTTCATCGACAACAACAAGGCATGCTATTTTCGGGTCGTTTGCAGGCGCAAAACCAACGAACGATGCAATATATTTGCCCTGACCACGCGGGAGTTTCTCCGACGTACCGGTTTTACCGGCTACGCGATAACCCTTGATATATGCATTCTGACCGGAACCGGTATGAACTGCATTTTCCAAAAGCGAACGCACTGTTTTTGAAGTTTCCTCCGAAACAATTCTTCGTACAACCGTTGGTTCGAATTTTTTTACAACGTTACCGTCTTCATCCGTCAGCTCTTTGACTAAGTAGGGTTTCATCAACGTTCCGCCGTTTGCTACAGCAGAAACTGCGGAAATAAGCTGGAGAGGCGTTACTTTCGGCCCCTGGCCAAATGATGCTGTCGCAAGTTCTACGTTTCTGAATTCAGCATCCGTAAAGAACACGCCGCTTGCTTCACCCGGAAGGTCGAATCCTGTTTTATCACGGAAACCGAATGCTTTATAATATTCTTTAAATTTATCAATGCCCACACGCTGTCCAACCTCAATAAACACCGGGTTGCAGGAGTTTTTTACGCCGTCTTTAAAGGTCTCCGCTCCGTGACCATCATTTTCTGCACACTTAATCTTTCTGTCTTCTACTTCTTTGTAGCCGGGACAGAAAAAGTTATCTTCCGGCGTTACAACGCCTTCCTCAAGTGCCATAGACATGGTCATAATTTTAAAGCATGAGCCTGGTTCGTAAGAATCTACGACCGCTTTGTTACGCCACATTTTATTTTTCGCATCGGTGTATGCCGTTTTGTACACCTCTGACTCTGTGCCGCCGTCTTCGTCCTTCGCAAGCGTATCCAGGCGTTTTAACGTTACTTCATCAATTAAATCATTAGGATGATTTAAGTCAAAATTTGGCATTGCCGCCATCGCAAGCACTTCCGCGGTTTCAACGTCCATAACGATACACGCAACACCTTCTGCCGCCTCTGTTTCATTATACACGTCCGTTAAATGCTTTTCCGCATAATGCTGAACAGTTTCGTCAATCGTCAAAACAACGTTTAAGCCGTTTTCCGAATCAATATGTCGTTCTTCCTGAAACGGCATATCCGTTCCGTGCGCATTCTTGAGTGTTACAACTCTTCCCGGAATACCGGAAAGTTCTTCGTCATAAACCATCTCGATACCGCCGAGACCCTGATTGTCACGTCCGGTGAAACCGATAATGTGCGATGCGAACGTTCCATAAGGATAATATCTTTTGGTGTCTTCCCTAAAGTAAACACCTTTCAATTCCAAAGCTCTTACCTGGTCGGCAACTTCCGACTCTACTTTTCGCGCAATTTCAACGTCCTGCGCCTGTTTTGTCATTTTCATCTCCAGTTCCGATGCGTCCAACTCCAAAATTTCGGAAAGTTCTTTTGCCAGAGAATGAACATTATATCCCGCTTCTTTGATTTCTGTCGGGTTAACGCTGATGGTTTCTGCTGAAGCACTGACTGCGAGCGTTTTCCCGTTTCGGTCATAAATCGTGCCGCGTGCCGAGGATACCTGATAATCTCGAGTCTGCTGCTCAATCGCACCGGTACGAAGTTTTTTGCCGTCAATTGTATTTAATTTTAACAAATACAAAACCAATAAGAGAAAACCGCCAACAAAAAACAACGCAACATAAAATGTACGTTTTCTCAGGCTTGTTTTCGGTGCGTGAATCGCCATTTCCGTGCTCCTTTCAATCATTTCCCGATTTTAAAAAATCTTCCTCTACGAAAGTTCGTGTGAAAGAATATTCTCCCACACGAACGATGAATTCTTTATTATGTTAGTCGGCTCTTAGGAAAAATATTCCACAATCCCGCCGAAAAAGTTTTTTACTCCATCTAAAAAGGAGTCATCTTCCCGCACTTTCTTCACTTCGTCCGTCTGATCCATGTTGATGTAAATGGTCTGTGCTTTTGAAGGTTGTCTCATGTTGTAGGTGTTTTCTGCAACACTTTCAATATTCTTAAGGTCAAGCGCCTGGTCGATTTTAAACTGAAGTTTCTGGTTTTCTAAAAGGGTTTCCGATAAAAGCGCATTTTTTTCTTCTAATTTGTCATATCCGGACGTGAGCATAAGACCACGGAACAAAACAGCAAATGCCATCACAGTTAAAACCAAAACGGATGCAAGTGTTCCGCGATTGATTTTCGTCTTTGTTCTGCGACGCGTTGTAGCAGTTGTATTCACTTTTCGTGTCTTTTTACTTCCTGTCTTAATCATAACCCCACCCGATCTGCGTTTATTTGTGATACTTGTTACCGACTCTCTTCTTTCGCGGTATCCGTAATCAT
>JAZRET010000091.1:0-1924 GCA_045660945.1 Congzhengia sp. | reverse complement strand
GTAAGAAAGGGTAAAGTAAGAAGAGCAAGACTCTACTACTTAAGAGACAGAGTTGGTAAAGCTGCAAAGGTTAAAGAAAAACTCTAAAATTGAAGTCGCTGTTGCGACAACAAAAAAGCAGTATTGCTTTTGCACAAAAAGCGAGAAATGGCAGGAGGAGCATTGCTACTCTTGCCATTTATGCTATGTGGAAATTTTCCATCCGTTTTAAAGGAGGATATAAAATGATTGAAGAAAATAACAGAACTTCCGAACTTGAGGAATCTGAAACAATAGAAGAAAATAATTTAGAGGCGTCAACAGAAGAACCTGCGCCTGTCACAGAAGAGCGCAGTGCCTTAAAAGAAATCTACGAGTGGATTTCATCCGTTGCGGTGGCTTTGGTGTTAGCCGTTATCATCAATCAGTTCTTTTTTGCTCTCGTGCAGGTGGACGGCCAGTCCATGGAGCCAACGCTTCATCACAACGAACGTTTGGTTGTAAGCAAGTTCTTATATGAACCCGAACAAAAGGATGTTGTCATCGTAAAATCCGAAGCGATTCAGAAGTTTATTGTAAAGCGTGTGATTGCGCTTCCGGGACAAACCGTAACATTTGATGCCGAAATGCATACAATTGTGGACGGCAAACCCGTCGAGGAGCCTTATATCGCAGAACTTCCCATTTCTTTTGGAAATCTCTACGCATACCCCTTAACAGTTCCCAAAAAAGGCGAAAAAGCAACATTACATTCTTTGATTGTTGAATCTAACCTTCGCGCGAGCCAAGGCACCATGTCTTTGGAAATTTTATCCGACGGCACTGCAAAAGTCAAAGGAAGCAGTTTGGTCGAAGACGGCACGTTCGTAGAGGGTGAAACAACCTATAAACAGGACTGCTATTTCGTATTGGGAGACAATCGCAACCACTCATCCGACAGCAGAACTCTTGGTTTAATCCCTGAAACTGAAATTGTCGGAAAAGCCGTTTTGCGTGTTTTCCCGTTCTCGAAGTTAGGAAAAATAACGAACGAATAACAAAAACGGCAAGACTTATCTGAGTTTTGCCGTTTTATACATTTTTCAGTTGAGGTAACGCTATGAACATTCAATGGTTTCCCGGTCATATGACCAAAACAAGAAGGCAAATTGAAGAGAAATTAAAACTCATTGACGCAGTTGTTGAGATTTTAGATGCGCGCATTCCGATTTCCTCGAAAAATCCCGATATTGAGGAAATTACCAAAGGAAAACCCCGCGTTGCGGTTTTAAACAAAGTGGATCTTGCGGATGACGCTGTCACGAAAGAATGGGTGGAATACTATCGCGCGCAGGGCATTCCCTGCTGTCTTGCTGACTGCACAAAGGGAAAAGGTGTGAACGAATCCATTGCCGCAGTAAAAAAAGTGCTTTATGACCGCATTCAAAAAGATAGCGAAAAAGGTATGACCCGCGCAATTAAACTCCTCGTTGCAGGAGTGCCGAATGTTGGTAAATCTTCTTATATCAATCGTTTATCAGGAAGAGCGAGCGCAACCGTTGGCGACCGCCCCGGTGTAACGCGCGGTCAGCAGTGGATTCGCCTGAAAAACGGCATTGAACTTTTAGACACTCCCGGTATCCTCTGGCCGAAATTTGAGGACCAGACTGTTGGTCTACATCTTGCGTTTATCGGCTCTATTAAGGACGAAATCATGGATACCGAAGAACTTGCCTGTGAACTCGCCTCCTTTTTAAACGCAAACTACAAAGAGGCATTCTGTGCCCGCTATAAATTGGAAAATACCGCCGGCTTATTGGGTTATGAACTGGTGGAAGCATTGGGAAGAAAACGCGGATTTGTCGTTTCCGGTGGTGAAATTGATTTTCTGCGAGCGTCAAACATCTTGCTTGATGAATTTCGTAGCGGTAAAATTGGAAAAATCAGCTTAGAAACACCCAAGGAT
>JAZRET010000090.1:0-1010 GCA_045660945.1 Congzhengia sp. | reverse complement strand
ACACCACCTTTTAAATTATTATAGCATAAAAACGATAAGGATGCAACTTAAAAACGAACCAAGATAAAGGAGTGAAAAGGATGAAAAAATTCTTTAAAGAGTACGGTGTAGTTATGGCGGTATCAGCAGTCACAACGCTTATATTAAGATGTTTAATTTTTAGATAAGGTGGTGAAAAAGTAATGCAGGCAACCAAATTAGAAACGATGACCGTCGCCCAGGTGGTAGAAGAACTTCGGGCGCTCGGAGTGAAAACAACCCCGAACAAAATACGCGCCGGAATCATCCAGGGCGTTTACCCTTTCGGCGTTCGCATCAAAATGGAAAACGATGAATTTGAAATTTATCGCACAAAATTTGAACAGTGGAAAGCAGAAAGAGTATCTTAAAAAATTATATAAAAGAAAGGAAATCACATTATGCAAAACATCAAAGACCTTCAGTTCCAGTCGGAACTACAGAGAGCAACATTAGACTACATTAAAACGCTTTTAAGAATTGCGGATAAGTATGGGGCGGACCGAGACAAATCGGTGTTTCAGGAAATATTCCATCTCAACGAATCCATCGAAGAGAGCACCTTTGATACATTCGACCTTGAGCCGGAGACGGAAGTCTCTGCAGAAACAGTCGAAGTTCTGCCGTATGACCGTGAAGAAAGATTGGTGTTTTTAAAGAAAACATACGAACGCGTTATGGACATTGTTTTTAACAATTCTGCGAACTACACAATGACCATTCCGAAAAAGGGTTACGAGGAAGATTTCAAGGCTGCCAAAAAACAGCAGGCGCTTTTGGAAAACTGGATTTCTGAAATGGAAGCGCAGGTTCCAAATGATGACGTTTAATTTTTTGTTCCTAGTCATCGGTGCACTTTCACTCGTAAACGCCGTTCTTGCTTTTTTAGGACAAAGCAAAGACATCGGGATTGTGGCAAGTGTACTTACAGCAGTGAACCTCTTATTTTACTTTATTCTTTAAAGAAAGGAAAATGATTATGTTAGACATCA
>JAZRET010000089.1:0-2859 GCA_045660945.1 Congzhengia sp. | reverse complement strand
CACGGTGATATTACGAATTTTCTTGATTTCCTTTGCGATATAAAACGTGGTTGTAGAGGAGTCTAAAAAAATCGTATCGCCGGGGAAGATGTGCTTTGCTGCTTCTTGCGCCAAAGCCTCTTTTGCAACGGAATTTGTCTGTTTTCTTTTTTCTAAGGAAAGTTCATAAGCAGATCCTTCGCCTACTAAAACGGCACCACCGTGGGTTCTGATTAAAACTTCCTGTTTTTCTAACTTTTCTAAATCACGGCGGACGGTTTCTTCGGTTACGCCAAACTCAGTGCTGAGTTTGCTTACCCAAACTGCGCCGGTGGAATTCAAAATTTCTAAAATTCGTTTCTGGCGTTCTAACGCAAACATTTGCTCACCTCAAATATTAATCTTGGGGAATCGCCTTATTTTTTCAGGATTTTCACCTTGTCGCCATTTCTAAGAAGTGTAGAGTTTGCATCGTCGGTATCAATGTGCATTTCGCAACGGAAATCGTCGCGTACACGCACCTGAACATCGTAAAACATGGTCGGTTTGATGCCTTCTACTAAAACGTCAACATATTCATTGTCAGAGATATTGTTCATCTGTGCATATTCAGGGTCTAAATGAATGTGACGGTTTGCGATGATAACACCTTCCTGAAGGTAAACTGTGCCTTTCGGTCCTACTAAAACCAAACGTTCAGAGTCTTTGATGTTACCGGAAGGACGAACCGGGGGGCTTACCTTTAAAATAAAGGTATCAGTTTTGGAGATTTCAACCTGTGTATCCTTTCTTACGGGACCTAAAACACGCACTTTTTCGATGGACTTTAAAGAAGGACCAACAAGTGTAACGAACTGGTCGGAAGCAAACTCTCTTCCCATCAGTGTTTTTTTCTTGGTCAGTTCAAAGCCTTCGCCGAAAAGCGTATCAAGGTCTTTTCTAGAAAGGTGCACGTGGCGCTGTGAAACGCCGATGGTTACACAGTCACGGTTCTTTTCGAGTTCTTCAACCGCGTTTTTCACCGCTTCTTCAATTGCTTTCATATCTATCATAATGATACACTCACTTTTTAAAAAGATTTTAAAATCAGTCTGTCTCTGTGTTGAAGAACTTCAAAAGTTCATCATGCGGACGGGAAATTACGGCTTTACCGTAAACGTGTCCTAAGGGTTCCCCCTTTAATTCGCCTGCTTCAATGGATGCCTTGACGTTTGAAACCGTACCTTTTACAACAAGCGTAACGAGTCTTCCGCCGAGACGTTTCTCAGTATGAATTAAGCGAACATCAGCAGCTTTGAGCATTGCATCTAAAGCCTCGATGGAAGCAACAAGACCGGAGATTTCTAAGAGTCCAATGTCGGAAGCTTCGCCGATTTCAGGCTCGATGCCATAAAAACTCTTGGGAAGTTTTTTGTTGTATTTGTCTCGGTTAATATCGAGAAGATACGCCATTTTTTCAACGTCTGTGCCGGGACGGGGAATAATATGAGATGTTACATATTTTCCCTCTGCCTTTGCAAACGCAACGCTCTTTTCAACCGCAGATTTTACTGCCGCAACATCGCCTTCCATTTTCACAACCATGATCAAGGGAGCAGGTGCTTTTGGGTCAAGCGGACGGTTACGGTCAAACGCGATGATTCTGACGTTAGCAGTTTTTGCTGCCAAATCTGCAACACAGACTGCAGTGGTAAAACTATATACTTCAACTAATCCTAATGCGTTCATAAATCTCATCCTTTATGGGGTATTGAATTATACAATGTGGAAACCGTCTACCAAAACACATCTTCTCTGTCTTGTAAACGAGTGTGTTGCAGTTAAGCCTTCGCCGGTCGGACCTGCGATGGTGAAGGTTGTGTAGCCTTCGCCGCCGGCACCGATGCCTGCGTAAGAAGGAGCGTTCTTTACAAAAATGGTTGTTTCAACCGCTCTTGCAAATCTTGTTAAGTGGTCTACGTTCTTAGAGTGGATGTGAGCAGAGTGGCGGTTGCCGTGTTCAGCACGAACTGCCATTTCAATTGCCTGGTCGATGTTATCAACACGAACAATTGCCAAAATCGGCATCATCATTTCCACCTGAACGAACGGGTGCATCTCGTCTGTTTCACAGATGATGAGACGTGCGTCGGATTCGATGCCGAGTTCTTTCAAGAAGAGGCTTGCATCTTTTCCAACCCATTTTTTATTGATGTCGTACTTGCCGTTCTTTTCCACAAGTGCGATATTTTTGAGTTTTTCAACCTGATCGCCTTCGAGCATATAAGCACCGTTTTTGATCATACTGTCAATTAACTGGTCAGCGATGTTAGAAAAAGCGAAACATTCTTTTTCTGCGATACAGGGGAGGTTATTGTCAAAGCTTGCGCCTGCAACAATATCTTTACCTGCTTTTACAACATCTGCTGTATCGTCAACGATAACCGGGGGATTACCTGCGCCTGCGCCAATTGCTTTTTTACCGGAGGAGAGAAGTGTTCTTACAACACCAGGGCCGCCGGTTGCAACGAGCATACGAACGATGGGGGAAGCCATCATTTCTTTGGAAGAGTCCATTGTAGGCTGCGCAACGGAAACAACTAAGTTTTCGGGGCCGCCTGCTTCCACAATTGCTCTGTTTACTAAATCTACTGCGTAGTTAGCAACTTTGCAAGCGTTCGGATGGGGGTTAAATACAACACCGTTACCTGCTGCAATCATACCAATGGAGTTACAAATAACTGTTTCACTGGGGTTGGTGGAAGGTGTGATACTTCCAATAATGCCAAAGGGTGCCATTTCGATAAGAGTAAGACCGTCATCACCGGTGATAGCTTCGGGATGAAGATCCTCTGTTCCCGGTGTTTTGTTGGCAACAAGCTGATGCTTTATAATCTTATC
>JAZRET010000088.1:0-3981 GCA_045660945.1 Congzhengia sp. | reverse complement strand
GCCGTAGTCCATGCTGACATATCGCCGCCAGTGCTGCGGGATTTCAAACGGCTCACAAACGTGAATGTCGCGCGAGAATTCGCTGAAATATTGCCCCTCAAAGGCATCCCAGTTGCCGTCTCTCCACGCCTGTCTCTGCCCTTCGGGCAAACTGTCAAGCCACGCAATGTAGCCGGGGTCTTTTTCTTTCAGAATTGCGTTGTCACTTGCTTTTGCATGGATGAAGGTGAATTCTTCGGCTTTTTCTAAACCTCTGTACTCGCGGTCAATGAAAAGCCGCTTTACCCACGAATGCCCGACACCGCCGGGGTTACAAGTGAGATAAATGCGCTTCGGAATGTCGTTGACACCGCGGCAACACGAAGAAAGCCACATAAACTGGTATTCCGTTAGCTGCGTAGCTTCGTCAATGAAAACAAAGTCATATTCTTGCCCTTGGTATTGCAAAACGTCATTTTCTTGGTCGCAGTACCCGGCCTTTATCAGGCTGCCGTTCGGAAAGTTAAACATATGTTCACTTTCCTTGTAGGTGGCAATGCCGTTCAGCAAGGCAAGCATCGGTCGAATTTGGTTTTCTTTCAATTCGGGGAGTGTGCGGCGAATCAAAAGAATTCTGCATCCGGGGTAGTTTAAAGCCAGCAGAGAGGCTTTGATTCTAACCGCCCACGATTTGCCGCCGCCTCTCGCGCCGCCGTAGGCAACAAACCTTGTCGAAGCAAGAAAAAACTCTTCCTGTTTCGGGTTCGGGGGATCAAATTGCAAAACACTCATTTTGCGTATTTGTCGGCATCACCCAACACAACATTGACCGAACCATCGCCCTTGATGTTGTGTTCTTTCTTTTCCACATAGCCAAACGAACGCTCCAACAGGAACATAGCACCGCGAACGGTTTCTCTGTCGGTCAGCAAGTCCGTGTTATAAATTTCGCCGAGTGTGTAAATCTGGTCGATCAGCCAAGTAATTTCATCCTGCTGACCGTCCGAAAATTTCAGGATCGGTACGCCTTTTGCGTGCGTAAAGTCACCGGAACGCCAATTGTCAAGCGTTTTCTTGGTAACGCCGATGGTAAATGCCACTTCGGGGACAACCACGCGGTCACCGGTCTTAATTCTGTCCAAAATTTCCGTCAGCTTCTGAATAACTTCCTCGCCTGTGAGTCCGTTATGGAAACGAACGCCCCAAGGATTTTTCTTTTTCGGTTCAGGCGGCGGTGCGCCTTTCGGTCTTCTACCCATTGTTTATTCCTCCTCTGTAGTATGAATCTTCATGATGGCTACTGTAATGTCCGTTTCGGGCTTCTGTGCGGCGTAGAAGGTAACCACACCGTTTGTGGTAACTTCGCCCATGTAAACTCCGCTTGCGCCGTATTCGCTAAAGCTTGCCGCGCTCGGAGCAACGATATACGAAAATCCGTTGACCACTGCACTTGCCGCCGCGACCGTCTGCGTGAACTTTCCGTCTGCCTGTTCGCCCCAACCGTTTGCAAGCAGCGTAACAGCAAACACCGTGTGCCGCGCCGCATCTTCGGCATAGGCAAAAATATCGGTCCCTTTGTTCTGCGGATCGTAAACCGCTCTGGTCATGTCCGCGCTGCCGCTTTCCAAGACAAGCTTCTGCAGTGCAGTGTGAACAAACGCGGTGGTTGCAATCTGCGCCGTGTTGTTCTGCGCTTCGGGTGTCGGCGCAGTGGGTGTTCCTGTCAGGCCGGGGCTTTCCAAGGGTGCTTTTTTTGCCGCCAGTTCCGAAACCAACGCCCCAACGCTCTGGCCGCTCATGCCCTCCACAGTTTTGCCGATGGAGTCCGCACCGACCACGCTTGCCAATTCTTCAATCAGTGCATTGAACTTCGGAACAACGACCTCCTTCACCAGTTTGTCGAATGCCGCCTGTAATTCGCTTGCGCTCACTGTCGGGCGAACCGGCAATGAAGCAATGTCTTTGCCTTCGTAGTCCGAAGCCGTAATTTTGTGTGTGTTCAAAGCCATGTTAACCGCCTCCTATCTCGCATAGTGTCCGGTGGTGAACCGCTTGATAATGCCGTACACACCGAACCCTTCGTAAATTTCATCGTTTGCTACCACAATCTGACAGGTCTGGTAGCGTTTAATCTTCCGATTCAGCATCACCACTTCGGGCGATTCACTGGTCGCAAAGGTAAAGTTTTCAAAGCTGACCTGTTCAAAGTCAAATCGGCCGCTCTGCGTTGTGCGCAGCAGCTTGCCGAAATCCTGTTCCGTCCGCACCGTAATCTTGGCCGAACTCTGCGTGTAGGGCTTAATCATCACGCCCGAACCGCGCAGCGGAACGTTCTTGTACAAAACGAAATCGCCGTCATCGTCAGCCTTGGTTGCCCAGCTTGCCGCAATCGGTTTGTCATCGTCAGCGAATCGGCTCATGCCGTCCTCGTCTGTGCGGAATTTGCAAATTCTGCCGTCTGCCGTACCGAACCAAAGCTCACCGTCCGCTTCCAGCCAACACCGCGCAGGAATATTTTCCCAATAGTAGCACTCATAAACGTAATCGCCCATCGACTGCGGTTTGTAGCTTTTGTTTTGCGTGTTGTCCAAAACGTAACAGTGGCCGTTGGCAGCAAGCAAATATTTGCCCTGCCATTCCACCGCTGCCGCTTCCGCGAGGTTGGGTTCTCTCGTCAGCTTTGCATCCACAAAGAAGCTGCGGTTTTGCAAGCAATACTGCGAGGTGTAATTCTGCGAGGCCACGCCGTAAACGCCGCCACGGCTCAAAAACAAGCTTTCGTCACCGAGGTTTGCCACGCTCCACGGCGAAACCGCACCAATACCGGCTACGCCCTGTGCGATAGAAAATACCGCTTCGCCCTGTCCGTCCAGTGCCGCCGAGCGGAAGAAAATCGTGGCATCGGCATCGTTGGCCGCTTTGATGATGGCCTGTCGGTCACCGACTCTGCGGTAACCCATGATTTCGTTTGCATCACTGCCGATATAGGCAAAGCTGCTGTCGGGAATATAAGCAGGGTCAACCTGGTAATCGGGTGCATGGATTTCGCAGTGCCAATCAACGTTTTTGTGGTCGGGGTTCCCGGCAAAGAATACGCGCTCGCCCTGATCGCCGCCAAAGCCAAACAAAGCCGCAAACCGACACTTGCCGATGGTCTCCGCATAGCCCTCTGTGTCTGCGATGAAGCAAATCTCGACGTTATCCTCACCTGTGACAGCGGGCTTGTTCGGTGCGCTTGCCAGTGTAACCACGCCTTTTGCCGTGTCCACCGTAAATTCGCTCACAAGCGCACCGTCAACCGTGACCGATTCCACCGAACGAACCGGTGAAAAATCAAGCTGAAATGCTTTGGCCGTTCCATCTGCCGTAAAGCGGTTTCTCCGTCTGTTGGTCAGCAAATTTGCCGCCTCAAACGCAACGCCGCCGCCATTCGGGGCTTTGGAAATCGAGGTAATCGGTGCATAGGCAATTTCAGCCGCCTCTTTCAGGCTCTCACCGTCAAAAACAAGGTATTCCGCGCCTGTCAAAATCCACAGCTTGTCCGCACAAACAAACGAGGTGCTTCGCATATCAGCCACGTTTTCTCGCAGCACCGAAAGGGTGTCTCTTTCCCAGCGATAAACCGTAGTGCCGATATGGGCCAACCGAACCTCTCCGTCAGTAAGAACTGCTCTGTGCAGCCCGTTGACCCGCTCCGCGCCCTCTGCACGAATCACGGTGCGCCAACCAAGCCGCTTCTCGGGGTAACCCCCTGCATCCGAAACCAAATTCACCGCCGCAGGGCTTCTTCTCGAATCTACCAACGCCGGGTCTGTCGAAAAGTCCACGCCCCGAAATGTCTGATAGACCGTAGTATGCATTTTTTTGTTATTTCCGTTCGGAAGTGGTACTCTCATTTTACCAAAACTCCTACATCTCTGTTGGTCGCAAATAAGTATACCACCCTTGTCAATAGCAAATCTAAAAAGTTTTTGCGAACTTTCTAAAAGTTTTTTATATTTG
>JAZRET010000087.1:0-3134 GCA_045660945.1 Congzhengia sp. | reverse complement strand
ATCGTTTTCCTCCTATAAACCCAAAGGTTTATGCTAATGTTAACTGTGTATGTTATTTATTGTACCACAGAATGAAAGAAATGCCAATATTTTTTTGGGTGAAATTTAAATAAAAAGCCAAAAATAGTCAAACAGAAGCTGCTTTTTGTGTTTTTCACTTTTTAAAACGCCCGGCATATACTGAAATCAAACGGCAAAAAGAGGTGAGAATATGGAAATGGAAGGAGAAAACAGTTTTCTTTCGGAACTTGTTCCTGGAGAAAATGGAGAAATTTTAGATGCAAGTGATGTGCCTGAACATTTAAAAAACATGGGACTTATATCGGGGACAAAAGTGAAAAGTCTTCAAAGAAGTTTATTTAAAGATCCAACGGCTTATCTTGTACGTGGCGCCGTGATTGCACTTCGCAAAAAAGATTCTGAGAAAATCAGGTTAAAATAGATGGGAGGCATACGTATGTGGCGAAAAAGAAAGAGGAAAACGGAGGAGAAAGCGCAAGGCAAACGCTTTACCATTGCGTTTGCCGGAAATCCCAATGTCGGAAAAAGCACCGTGTTTAATGCGCTCACGGGAATGCATCAGCATACCGGAAACTGGGCAGGAAAAACGGTTGGCGAGGCAGAGGGGATATACACATTTTTAGGAGATACATATACACTCGTTGATTTACCGGGAGCGTATTCTGTATACGCAGAAAATGGCGAAGAAAAAGTAACAGGTGATTTTCTTCGCGAAATACATACCGATGCGGTGGTCGTAGTTTGCGACGCAACGATGCTTGAGCGGAGTCTTTATCCCGTTTTAGAACTTTTAAAAATAGAACAGAACGTGATTGTTTGCTTAAATCTTATAGATGAAGCGGAAAAAAAGGGGATTTTTGTATCGAGAGTCGAGCTTTCAAAAATTCTTGGCGTGCCGGTGGTGGAAACGGCGGTAAAATACCGGGGCAAGAAACGGTATGGCTATGAGACGCTCAAAAAATGTATCTGCGAAACCGCACAAGAAGAAGCACAAGACGTTGAACGAGCCATTTTGGAAAATGTAAGCACAAAGGAGGAGTTCGTTGCGCTTTCCGAGAAAATCTCAGAGAAAGTCGTGAAAATTGAAGAAAAGGGATTTAACCGTGATCGTGCAATAGACCGAGTGCTTTTGGGAAAATGGGGCATCGGTGTGATGGCACTTTTGTTGGGGTTTATTTTCTGGCTTACCATTGTGGGTTCAAATTACCCGTCGCAGGTTTTAAGTTCCTTTTTTTACAAAACGGAAAACTGGATTTTGTCGCTTTGCACATATTTAAATGCGCCAAAAATTTTTTGCGACATCTTTATTTTCGGTATATACCGAATGGTAACACGCGTCGTATCCGTAATGCTTCCGCCGATGGCAATTTTCTTTCCGCTGTTCACACTTTTAGAAGACATTGGATATCTTCCTCGCATGGCGTTTAATTTAGATAAATGCTTTGAAAAGTGTCACGCGTGCGGAAAACAGGCGCTTACGATGTGTATGGGGTTTGGATGTAACGCCGCAGGGGTTGTGGGCGCGCGGATTATCCACTCGCCGAGAGAACGGCTCATCGCCATACTCACCAATAATTTTGTACCCTGCAACGGACGGTTTCCAACCCTGATACTTCTTATTTCCGTGTTTTTTGTCACGGGAAATGGTTTTCTTTCGTCTTTTAAAAGTGCGGTGCTCCTTTTGGGGTTTATTGTTTTGGGTATTTTGATGACGCTTCTCATTTCAAAATTTTTATCTGAAACACTCTTAACAGGGGTGGCATCGACGTTTGTTTTAGAACTTCCGCCCTACAGAAAGCCGCAAATTGGAAGTATCCTCGTGCGCTCTGTTTTAGACAGAACGCTCTATGTTTTAGGGCGCGCAATCACAGTAGCCGCACCGGCAGGGCTTATCGTCTGGGGAATGGCAAATATCTCAGTTGGCGGCGAAAGTGTGTTATCTATTTGCAGTCACTTTTTAGACCCGTTTGGAAAAATTCTCGGGATGGACGGTGTGATTCTCATGGCGTTTATTTTAGGATTTCCGGCAAACGAAACGGTTGTTCCGATTATGATGATGGCGTATCTCGCCGAGGGACATCTTACAGAACTTGCAGACATTGAAAGTCTGCGGCAAATATTTATCGATAACGGCTGGACTGCGCTCACAGCAGTAAATGTAATGCTGTTTTCTTTATTCCATTGGCCGTGTTCTACGACACTTCTTACCATTCATAAAGAAACGGGTAGTGTAAAATGGACAACGATATCATTTGTCTTACCGACACTCTGCGGCATCTTAGTCTGCGCACTTTTGAATCTTTTAACAGCAGTTTTTTAAGTGTGGATTTCTTTTAAAAAGGTATTGACGAAAAATGCGAAAAGTGATATTATAAAAACGAGGAAAATTGTGGCACGATAGGGTTTTAAAGCACTTTCGTGCAGTTTTACACAAGAAAACCACAGGAGGGTTTAGAACATGTCCAACATTCCGGAAATATTTGGCTCAATGGTATTTAACGATACCGTTATGCGTCAATGCCTGCCGAAAGATACTTATAAGGCATTAAAACGCACCATTAAGGTTGGAAAGCCGATTGATAAAAGTATCGCAGACATTGTGGCTTCTGCTATGAAAGACTGGGCAGTGGAACGTGGTGTAACACATTACACACATTGGTTCCAGCCGATGACAGGTATCACCGCAGAGAAGCACGATAGTTTCATCGCGCCGATGGGAGACGGCAATGTCATTTTAGAATTTTCCGGAAAAGAACTGGTGCAGGGCGAACCTGATGCTTCAAGTTTTCCGTCGGGTGGCCTTCGTGCGACTTTCGAAGCACGCGGCTATACTGCATGGGACCCAACTTCTTACGCGTTTATTAAAGATGGTGTGTTGTGCATTCCCACCGCGTTTTATTCGCACGGCGGAGAGGCACTCGACAAAAAAACACCGCTTTTACGCTCGATGGAAGCGTTAAATGTTCAGGCACTTCGTATTTTGAAACTTTTTGGAAAAGACGACGTAAAACGCGTTATCACAACCGTTGGTCCGGAGCAGGAATATTTCTTGGTAGAGCGTGAAATGTATGAAAAGCGCAAAGACTTAATCTTCACGGGAAGAACGCTTTTTG
>JAZRET010000086.1:0-6815 GCA_045660945.1 Congzhengia sp. | reverse complement strand
CGATGTGCGTTTATTTGTGATACTTGTTACCGACTCTCCTCTTTCGCGGTATCCGTAATCATCATACGCCAAGTTATCGTTTCTCATTTCCTTTTTTCCTCCAACACCCTATATATCAGTTTAATTTTTTTCAAAAATTCGAAGATGTGCACTTCTCGCACGCGGATTTTTTTCCAGTTCTTTTTCACTCGGCACGATAGGTTTTCTTGTAATCACTTTGCCGAGCGGCTTTTTCCCACACATACAAACCGGAAGGTTTTCCGGACATACACACCCTTTTTGCGCCTGCGCAAAAACCGTTTTTACAATTCTGTCTTCCAGCGAATGAAAGGTAATAATACAAAGTCTTCCGCCAGGAGCCAAAACATCTATAAAATCTTCGACGGCTTTCGACAGCCCCGACAGTTCGTTATTTACTTCAATCCGAATTGCTTGAAAGGTTCTTTTTGCAGGATGCGGCCCATCTTGTCTTGCACCCTTGGGTACTGCTTTTTTGATGATACTGACAAGTTCGCCGGTTGTTTCAACTGGTTTTTCTTCACGCGCCTTTACAATGAATTCTGCAATTCGTTTTGCCCAACGGTCTTCACCGTATTTAAAAATGATATCTGCGATTTCCTGCTCAGAATACTCATTGACTACATTGTAAGCAGAAAACGAAGCCGTTTGGTCCATTCGCATGTCGAGAGCAGCATCTTCATTGTAAGAAAAACCGCGCTCTCCGCAATCCAGTTGATAAGACGAAACGCCAAGATCTAGTACTGCGCCGTCTATTTTTTCTATCGCAAGTTCTTTTAAAACTTCTTTTACTTCATTAAAATTACGATTTATAAACGTTACTTGCCTCTGATAGGCACCGAGGCGTTCTTTACAAACATTTATCGCTTCGCCATCACGATCAAAGCCAACGAGCTTTCCGCCTTCAGAAAGGGACTCTAAAATCTTTCTGCTATGGCCACCGCCGCCCATCGTACCATCGGCATAAATGCCGTTTGGTTTTATGTTTAAGCCGTCCACAGCTTCGTCAAGGAGGACGGTTACATGATGAAATTCCATAATCGTCCTCCTTTTGTATAAAGAAAACTATTAAGTGATATTTCTTAAATTAAGGAAGGGTTAGAAACCAAGAAGTTCCATTTTTTCAGAAAATTCATCCGGACTGAAGTTATCAAAGCTATGCGTTTTGTCCCAATCCTCTGTATTCCAGAGTTCCACTCTGCCAGATACACCGACAACGGTTACATCTTTATCGAGTTTTGCATAGCTGCGAAGATGTGGAGGAATTAAAATTCTTCCTTGTTTATCGGGTTCGCACTCGCCTGCTCCTGCAAAGAAGAAGCGGGTAAATTCTCTGGCATCTTTATTGGCAAGAGAAATCGCATCTAACTTTTCTTTGTAAACTTCAAAAGCCGACTTAGGAAAAACAAAGAGGCAGCGATCCAGCCCAATTGTTACAATAAAGGTTTCCCCAAGCTCATCACGAAACTTCGCAGGTACAAACATTCTTCCTTTTGCATCCAGCACATGCCGGTATGTTCCCATGAACATTTTTCGCTCCTCCTTTCATCCTTTTTTCACCACTTTCAACCACTTCTATTTTATTTTACCCCATTTTCACGAATTTTGCAAGTGTTTTTTTAAATTTTTTTAATTTTTTTGAAATCTAAATTTAATATACAAGATATTGTGCCGTTTTAATGCCAAAAACGCACAGAAAACCAACCACAAAAGGCAAACGTTTTTCGCATAGGTATGCACTTTTTTAGGAAAACACACAAGATTTTGTTATATTCTCTTTTTCATTTCAAAATATTGTGCTGATTAACGGAATATTTCATTTATGTTACAAAAACTAAGAATTTTTTGGTAAAAAATAAAAACCACCATATCTTGAAAACTATGTTCCCAAAATAGCGTGGTTTTCTTCTATTATATATGAAAAAAAGAAACGACCCTTTTATAAGTCGTTTCTCGTATCTTTTTATTAGCCTTCAATCTGCGCTTCTACCAGTGCGCCACCACAATAACGTTCGCGAAGGACCGGTTTTTCAATTTTTCCGGTGGGGTTTCTCGGAATTTCTGCAAAGATAATCTTTTTCGGGCGTTTGTATCTCGGCATATCAAGACAGAATTCCTCAACCTCTTCTTCGGTTAACGTATATCCTTCTTTCACCTCGATAATTGCCGCCGCAATTTCACCCAAACGTTTATCCGGAAGACCGATAACTGCTGTGTCTTTAATCGCATCGTGTTTTCTTAAAAAATCTTCAATCTGAACGGGATATAAGTTTTCACCGCCCGTGATAATAACGTCTTTCTTTCTGTCAACCAAATAAATAAATCCGTCTTCATCCATGCGCGCCATATCGCCCGTCATGAGCCACTCACCTTTAATGGACTCCTCCGTTGCCTCACGGTTTTTATAGTAGCAAACCATTACGCCGGGGCCCTTTACTGCAAGTTCTCCCACATCACCCTGCGGAACAGGATTTAAATTTTCATCCACAATTTTTGCTTCCCATTTATAGCCGGGTTTGCCGATTGCACCAACTTTGTGGATATTTTCAACACCCAGGTGCACACAACCGGGCCCTAACGATTCACTGAGGCCATAGTTCGTGTCATACTGATGGTTCGGGAACTTCTGTTTCCAACGGCTAACCAAACTCGGCGGAACGGGCTGCGCACCGATGTGCATGAGTCTCCACTGATCGAGTTTATATTCCGAAAGGTCAATATCTCCACGGTCTACAGAATCCAAAATGTCCTGCACCCACGGAACAAGTAGCCAAACAATTGTTGCGCCTTCATCAGAAACCGCTTTTAAGATCCATTCCGGTTTGATGCCTTTTAAAAGCACCGCGCGGCTTCCTGCGAGTAGACTTCCGAACCAGTGCATTTTTGCGCCCGTGTGATATAAAGGCGGGATACACAAAAATACGTCGTCTCTTGTCTGACCGTGGTGGTTCTGTTCTGTTTCACAAGCAGACATAACGCCGCTATGCGTATGCAAAATTGCTTTCGGAAATCCCGTTGTTCCGGAAGAGAAATAAATTGCCGCGTAGTCGGTTTCCTTGATCTCTACCTCAGGTTTTTCGTCAGAGCAATACTGCACAAGTTTATCATAACTATCTGCAAAGGTAGGTGTGTTTTCACCAACATAGAAAAAGGAACTGATTCTCTTTAGTTTCGGGAATACCGCTTCCACGCGACCGATAAATTCAGGGCCAAACACTAAAACATCTGCATCTGCCAAATCAAGACAATATTTGATTTCGTCTGACGCATAGCGGTAATTCATCGGAACAGCCAATGCTCCCGTTTTTAAAATACCGAAATAAATCGGGAGCCATTCTAAACAGTTCATCAAAAGAATCGCAACTTTATCTCCTTTTTTCACGCCACGCGTAAGCAGAAGATTTGCAAAGCGATTTGCCTTTTTATCAAATTCCGCCCAGGTGATTTCTGCGCGGTAATCACCTTTCGGTGCCGCCTCAATCAGTTCATACTCTTTCCAGGTTACGGGTTTATGGTCTTTCCATTCCGCAGGATTTAATTCTACCAGACTAACCTCATCCCCGTAGAGCGCAGCGTTGCGTTCCAAAACTTCTGTAATAATCATTTCGTTCACCTTCCTATGCCAAACAACAGTTCAAGCAATAATTATGGAATATTTTATCACTTTATGCCGGAAAAGTCAACAAAATTCAAGAAAAAGCACGTTTTATGTCTTCCTCCTAACGAAACGCAACCGATACCATTCGTTTGCCTTGTTCTTCCTTTACTTTGCCGAAAAACGAATTCCATAGTTCTACCGCTTTAAAAGCAGGTTTTAACGTAATCACTTCATCAGATATCGCGACGTAGGAGTCCTCTCCCACCATCTGTTTGAGTGTCTCTTCATTTTCTTCGGTCAAACTTCCTTTTGTGCCATCCGAAAAGCACAAGGGCGGAAACATCACACACCACCAGTTTTGTCCCTTGCCATCTCCCAAAACAACACGCACCGCATCGTATTTCCCCGCAGGAAGCGTAATGTTTTCATAAGATTTCACCGGAAACGAAAACCGCCCCGTTTCAAGTGTGCAGCCATAAGTACACCCGTTTTCTTTGAGCACATTTTCTGCTGCGGAGATTAACTTTTCCTCGTTTTCTTCTACAGAAAGAAACGTGATGTCTTTTCCTTTCTGTTCTTCGTTCATCTCTTTTAAAATCGCATCGCGCACAGAAAGTTTTACGTTTTGATCTATTTCACTATCGCTGTTCGCAATTACGTGAAGTCTTATAATTTTATCAGACACATTCTTCGTGACCGCTTCACAAAACCCGAAGAAAAGCGCGAAAGCAAGCGCCGCGCACCAGAAAATTTTCAGGAAAACACTGCCTTTTTTTGAAATCATCTTGATTTTCACTCCTTATGTTGATATAATATAGCACATGCCGTTCATTTTGGGATTTTTTCCCGTGTATTACACATTATAGACAAAAATCTTTCTCTTTAAACGGCAATTTTCTAACAAATCTAATATTGTATTTTTATACACAATATTGTATAATAATACATATTGAGTTTTTTAAAGGAGAATTTATATGATTAGAGTTGGTGTTTTAGGCGCGACAGGTTATGCCGGCGCAGAACTTGTGAGACTTCTAACGGTGCATAAACATACAGAAATTACAATGCTTGCATCTAAATCTTATGCAGGGCAGAAAATGAGCGAAGTTTATCCGTCGCTCCGCGGCATCTGTGACATTGTGTTGGAAGATGCTGATGCAGAAACGGCGGCAAAAAAATGCGATGTTGTATTTACTGCACTTCCGCATGGCGTTTCCCACGAAGTGATTTCATCGCTTTATGAAAAGGGTCTTAAAGTGATTGACCTTTCGGGTGACTTCCGTTATAACGACATCGAAACCTATAAAAAATGGTACGGCGTAGATCACGCTTGTCCCGAACTTTTAAATGAATCTGTGTACGGTCTTTGTGAACTGCACAGAGACGAAATCAAAAAGACGCGTCTTGTCGGTAATCCCGGCTGTTATACCACTTGCTCCATTTTAGGTTTAGCACCGCTCCTTAAAAACGGTCTTGTGGACACCAAAAACATCATCATCGATGCAAAATCCGGTGTCACCGGTGCAGGAAGAGGTCTTGCAATTGATTATCATTTCTGCGAATGTGTCGACTCTATGAAAGCATACAAAATCGCAACACACAGACACACTTCTGAAATCGAGCAGGAACTTTCCCTTTTAGCAGGCGAAGAAATCATGCTCTCTTTTACACCGCATCTTGTTCCGATGAAACGCGGTATTTATGCAACGGAATATGCAAACTTAAAAAAACCATGCAAAAAAGAAGAACTCATCGCACTCTACAAAGAATTTTATAAAGATGAACCGTTTGTTCGTGTATACGAAAAGGGCATCCCTGAAAGCAACCACGTTTCCGGTTCAAACTTTGTTGATATCGGCCTTGAGGTAGACGAACGTTTAGGCAGAGTTGTTGTGGTTTCTGCTATTGACAACTTGGTAAAAGGCGCAGCCGGTCAGGCCGTGCAGAATATGAATATTTTATTCGGCTTAGACGAAACAGAAGGTCTTCTTTCTGCCGGATACTATATGTAAGAAAGGAACATCACTATGCATTCCATTGACGCACTGATTCACCGCGCCGGTATTCTAACCGAAGCGCTCCCCTACATACAGAAATTACATAACAAAACCATCGTAATTAAATACGGTGGCAACGCAATGATTAATGAAGATTTAAAACGCTCCGTGATGGAGGACATTACCCTTTTAAAATACGTTGGTATGAACCCCGTGATTGTACACGGCGGCGGCCCTGACATTTCTGCAGCGCTTAAAACCTATAATGTGGAAAGTAAGTTCGTCAGTGGTCTGCGTGTAACAGACGCCGACACCATGCGCATCGCACAGATGGTCTTGGTTGGTAAAACCAACAAAGAAGTTGTCTCAAATATCAACTTAAACGGCGGAAAAGCCGTTGGCCTTTGCGGTATCGACGGAAAAATCATCGAGTGTGAACGTTTGACCAAAGACAGTGACGGAAACGATATCGATGTCGGTTTCGTTGGAAACATCAAAAAGGTAAATGCGAACATCATTCGTTCACTTTGTGAAGATGAATACATCCCCGTAATCGCTCCCGTCGGCACAGACGACGAAGGACAAAGTTACAACATCAATGCAGACACTGTTGCCAGTGCGGTTGCGACAGCGATGGGTGCAGAAAAGCTCATTTTCTTAACCGACGTGGAAGGTGTGAAAGACGCAAAAGATGACATCATCTTTGAAATCACCACGAGCGATGCCGAAAACTTAATTGCGGACGGTACCATCAGCGGAGGTATGATCCCGAAAGTGCGTGCCTGTGTAAAGGCGGTAGAAGAAGGCGTAAACCGCGTACATATCATTGACGGAAGAATCCTGCACTCTATCATTTTGGAAATTTTCACAAATACTGGTATTGGTACAATGTTTAAAAAGTAAAAAAGGGTGTAGAAAAATGCACATACCACACAAGGCGAAGAAAAGCATAATAACGCCTTTGGGTTAATCCGATAAATGAAAACAATATAAAAAATTAAGGAAGAAATTCATCAAAAGATGAATTTCTTCTGTTTTTATCGTCTTGTGTTTTGAACAAACGTCACCGCGTCAAAACACGTCTTTTTGCTCGTTTTCGCTTTTAAAAAGCAAAAACCTCGCTATAACGACGGTTTTTCCTTTTTCATCAAAAGACCAAAAGTCTTTTGATGAGGGAGGAGCAGTTGTTGTGAGATAAGAGC
>JAZRET010000085.1:0-5873 GCA_045660945.1 Congzhengia sp. | reverse complement strand
CAAAATCAACCGTTCTTCCATCTCTTTTAATAACCAGCATATTGTCCACCTCTTTTGTCCTTTTTTCTCTCTTTTCTTTTATGCAGATTCTATTATACAACAAAACGGTTTAAAAAAAAGTTGCATTTGCAACACTTTTTGTGGTATAATACTAAATATAGGGATTATGCATTTCTATACACACTATATACAGAGGTGAGAAAAATGTCGAAAACGGCGTTATTCCGCGGTTTGACGGAAGAAAATGTCAAAAAAATGATTGCTTGTATGCGTGTAAAAACAGAAAAATTTAACCCTGGTGAAACCATAATGTCATATAATCGTAACATGGAAATTGTTGGGGTTTTGGAGGAAGGTTCTGCCGCACTTGTTTCGTTTGACGCGAGCGGAAACCGAATGATGTTGGACTGTTATGAAAAAGACGCAGTGTTCGGCGAATCGTTTTCCGTATGCTCCGGAATTGACGGAGCTTCGGTGGTAGCAACAAAAGCCTGCACGGTATTATTCTTCCGCTATCGCGAACTCATCTCCCCCTGCGAAAACAATTGTGAATTCCACGCGATGTTTTCCAAAAACTTAATCTCACTTTTAACCAAACGCCTGCGTGCTCAGGCAGAACATATAGAATCTTTAAGTAAGCGCACCATTCGCGGAAAACTCCTCTCCTACTTTGAAATGCGCGTGCGAGAAACAGACGCTCTCTCTTTCACGCTCCCCTTTTCTTTATCCGCGCTTGCTGATTTTTTAAGCATAGACCGAAGCGCAATGCAACGAGAACTGAAAAAGATGCGCGAGGAAGGAATTCTTTATTCCAAAGGAAGAAAAATTGAGATTTTAAAGAGGTCTTAACGTATATTTTGACACAAAAAAAGCAATGACGTTTCCGTCATTGCTTTTTTAATGTTAGGATAAATCTTCTACGATTAAAGTTCTCACGCCGTTATCATCTGCTTTTTCCGGTGCTTTCGCGCCGTCGCGTACGGCAAAGAATTTTTCTGCAACCTGCGGGAACAGCGCGTAACTTAATACGTCTTCCTCGCATTTTGCGATATTCTTTGTTTCTTCTCTGTATTTTTCGAGTTCCGGCTCGAGTAACTCTGCAGGACGACAAGTGATTACTTCATCATCGCCGATTGCAAGTTTTCTCACTTCTTCGTTTACCGTTCCGGGAAGGCGACCGTATTCACCGCGGAGAAGACCTTTGGATTCTTTCGAAATCATCTTATATCTTCCCATAAGTACGTTTAATACCGCCTGTGTGCCAACAATCTGGCTGGTAGGTGTTACGAGCGGCGGGAAACCAAAATCTTCTCTTACACGCGGAACTTCAGCTAAAACTTCATAGTATTTATCTTCCGCATTTGCCTGCTTGAGCTGTGAAATGAGGTTTGAAAGCATGCCGCCGGGCACCTGATAAAGGAGCGCGTTTGGGTCAACATTTAATACTTTCGGATCAAGTGTTCCTTCCGCTTTCATTTTATCTGCGATGGTTCTGAAGTGTGCCGCAGCATCGCTTAATGTTTTAAGGTCAAGTCCTGTGTCTCTTTCTGTTCCCTGCATGGTAGCAACCATCGCCTCAGTAGACGGGTTTGCCGTACCGTTTGCCATCGGAGAAAGCGCACAGTCAACGATATCAACGCCGGCCTGAGCCGCCATTAAGTTCGTCATATCGCCGGTACCTGCGGTGTTATGTGTGTGCAGGTGAATCGGAACGCCGACATTTTCCTTTAATTTTTTCACGAGATTATATGCATCATAAGGCAAGAGGAGATTCGCCATATCCTTAATACAAATCGTATCTGCGCCCATTTTTTCAAGTTCTACAGCCAAACGAACGAAATAATCAATATCGTGCACCGGGCTTACGGTATAAGAAAGCGCAGGTTCGCACATGCCGCCGTATTCTTTTACGAATTTGATTGCGGCTTCTAAGTTTCTGGTATCGTTTAATGCGTCGAATACTCTCACCACATCAATACCGTTTTCGATGGATTTTTTGCAGAACTGCTCAACCACATCGTCTGCATAGTGTTTGTAGCCTAAAATGTTCTGGCCACGGAATAACATCTGAAGTTTTGTGTTGGGCATTGCTTTTTTCAGCGTGCGAAGGCGCTCCCACGGGTCTTCATTTAAAAAGCGCATACAAGCATCAAATGTTGCGCCGCCCCAGCACTCTAAAGACCAGTAGCCGACTTTGTCAAGTTTTTCTAAAGCCGGAATCATATCTTCGATCTTCATTCTGGTTGCTGCCTGGGACTGATGTGCATCACGCAAAATTGTATCTGTAATAAATAATTTGCTCATAATAGATTCCTTTCTGTGTCCGTGCTAAATTATGCAAACAACGCAAGCAAGACGCCGGCTGCAATCGCAGAACCGATAACACCTGCAACGTTGGGGCCCATAGCGTGCATAAGCAGGAAGTTTTTCGGGTTTTCTTTCTGTCCCACGGTCTGAGATACACGTGCTGCCATCGGAACGGCAGAAACGCCCGCAGAACCGATGAGCGGATTGATTTTGTTCTTTAAGAACAAGTTCATAAATTTTGCAAGCAACACACCGCCGGCTGTACCCATTCCGAATGCCACGATACCCATTGCAATGATGCAAAGTGTGAGCGGTGAAAGGAATGTCTGGGCAGTTGCTGTTGCACCAACAGAAATTCCCAAGAAAATCGTTACGATGTTCATAAGTTCGTTCTGAACGGTTTTGGAAAGTCTTTCGCAAACGCCGGATTCTGTGAGTAGGTTACCAAGCATTAAGCATCCAACGAGCGGTGCCGCAGAAGGAACGAGCCATGCAACAAAGATGGTTACAACGATGGGGAATAAGATTTTCTCTGTCTTGGAAACGGGGCGAAGCGCCTTCATTTCGATCTGTCTTTCCTTTTTTGTTGTGAGTGCCTTCATGATGGGCGGCTGAATTACGGGAACGAGCGCCATATAAGAATATGCCGCAACCGCAATCGGACCTAAGAAGTTCGGTGCAAGTTTTGAGGTTACAAAAATTGCGGTCGGACCGTCTGCTCCACCAATGATACCAACAGACGCCGCGAGGTCTTCTAGCGGGGTACCTGCTAAGAATTCCTGAATATTCGGAATTACAATCGGGAATAATTCTCTTACGCCCAAAAACGTAACAAAGATACCGAGCTGTGCTGCAGCACCTAAAAGAAGACTTTTCGGATTTGCAATTAAGGGACCAAAGTCTGTCATCGCACCAACGCCTACAAAAATTAAGCAGGGATAAATACCCAATTTTACGCCTAAGTATAAAATATCAATTAAGCCTGCGGTAAAATCTTCTCTGCCAAACATATCCCAGTGAACATGACCGCCGGCAAAAAGTTCTTCGTGGTAGATACCTGCACCAACGAGGTTTGTCAAGAGCATACCGAATGCGATAGGCAATAAAAGTAGCGGCTCAAATTTTTTCACAATAGCAAGATACAGGAGTACACAAGCAATCGCAACCATAACAAGCGTATTCCAGTTGCCTTGTGTGATTTGATAAAATCCTGTCTGCTGAATAAAGTTTAAAACTGCATCCATGTGTTTTTCCTCCGATTATTTAATTGCGCAAAGAACGTCACCGGACTGAACAGTAGAACCCTTTGCAACTGCAACAGATGTTACGGTACCGTCAGCACCTGCCATGATTTCATTTTCCATTTTCATTGCTTCTAAAATCATGAGAACCTGGCCTTTTTTCACTGCGTCGCCAACATTTACTTTCACATCTAAAATTGTTCCCGGCATGGGAGCTGCAACTGTTTCGCCTTCACCTGCCGGTGCACTGGCGGGAGCAGGGGCTGCAGCGGGTGCTTTTGCTGCTTCTGTTTCACTCATTAATTCGATTTCGATTTCATATGCTGTTCCGTTTACGTTTACTCTATATTTTTTCATGATTTTTACCTCTCTCTTTTTTTGATTTTAAACTCTTTTAAATGATAATACTCTAATGTTTTTTGCATCTGTTCCGATTTCCTCGGCGATGACCGCGCAACAAGCAGCAACGATCTCCTGCTTATTCTGGATTGGTGCATTTTTCGGCTGTGCGTTTGCTGACGGCGTTTTTATTTCTTCTGTCTTCGCCTTTTTTTCAAAAAGCTTACAGAGAGCACTCATAATGTAACAAATAAATACGATACAAATGAGTCCTACAAAAACCGTACCCATACCAAGACCAACGACTAAAGTGTTTGACATTTCCAAAAGGCCTCCCTTCGTCCACTTTTATATATTTTTTTAATAAAAAACCCAAATTTTCCACCAATATCATTTTAGCAAAATAAAAGTAAAATAGCAAGATGTATTTCGTCTTTTTTTCAAAATCAGACAATTTTTTAATTTTTTTGTAAAAAATGGAGATTCTCTCTTGTAATTTATGTGAAAAACGGCTATGATATAAGTTAGAACACAAAAGAAAAGGACTTAATTTTTATGAATCAAAATGAAATGATGGTGGCAGATTTTGATTATTTTCTGCCCGAAGAACTCATCGCGCAGACGCCGCTTTTGGACCGACCTGCGTCAAGACTTCTCGTTTTAGACAAAATGAGCGGCGAAGTAAAACACAAAACCTTCCGCGATATATTAGATTACATAGAGCCCGGGGATTGTTTGGTTTTAAACAACACAAAAGTTATCCCTGCGCGTCTTTACGGCGAACGGGAGGATACAGGTGCCCCCGTTGAATTTCTTTTGTTAGAACAAAAAAATGACGACATCTGGAACGTGATTTTAAAACCGGGCAAGAAATGTAAGCCCGGGCACGTGATTTCCTTCGGAGGCGGAAAGTTAAAAGCAGAAATTTTAGAAATTACCGAAGGCGGAAATCGCTTAGTGCGTTTTTTATATGACGGGATTTTCAACGAGATTTTATCAGAACTCGGCGAAATGCCCCTGCCGCCTTATATTCATGAAAAACTCACGGACCGTGACCGTTATCAAACGGTTTACGCAAAGTATGACGGCTCTGCGGCAGCGCCTACGGCAGGACTTCATTTTAACGAAGAACTCCTAAAAGAACTTTCCGAAAAAGGCATAAAACTTGCCTTTGTGACGCTGCACGTTGGTCTTGGTACATTCCGCGCCGTGAAAGCAGAAAAGGTATCAGAGCACTTGATGCACGAAGAATACTACGAGTTAACCGCGGAAGCTGCAAACACAATCAACGAAACAAAGAAAAACGGCGGCAGAGTCATTTGCGTGGGCACAACGTCTACCCGCGTGGTGGAATCTATCGCGGACGAAAACGGCGTGGTAAGAGCAAAGTCGGGATACACCAATATTTTCATTTACCCGGGTTACCGTTTTAAATGTTTGGACGGGCTCATTACGAACTTTCATCTTCCGAAATCGACACTTATTATGCTCGTTTCGGCGCTCGCCGGAAAAGAACATGTGCTTTCTGCTTATAACGAAGCAGTAAATGAAAAGTATCGTTTCTTTAGTTTCGGAGACGCAATGTTGATTCAATAGAAATGTTTTCTTGCGCAAATGATAAATGAAACACATCTTGTCTTTACAAGCAATATAAATAGAAGGCTATAGCAAACGCTATAGCCTTTTATTTATGCGCTTTTTATTTTAGCCGTCATTGTTCCCCTTTTAAAGAGAAACAAAAAGAGGATACCGAAGTATCCTCTTTCTTTAAGACTAACGTCTTTTAATGTTTAAGCTAGATTATGCAGCTACGTAGAACTGGATGATATCTTCGAATCTGCCAGCTTCGTTCACGAACGCTACAACGCTGTAGGTGTGACCTGTGTAAGATTCGTTGATGTAATCATAGCCGTCGAGAACTGTAACAGCAGAACCCGGGTTCTTAACGTTTGTTACGAACTTAGCTTTGTCGAACTGTGCATAGGT
>JAZRET010000084.1:0-1978 GCA_045660945.1 Congzhengia sp. | reverse complement strand
CAGTTCATGGACGTATGTGTATAGCAATCCGGAACCTTTCGAATGGCTTCTTAAATGCAGAAAAAAAGGTACGGTTTCAGAGATTGAAGAAATGTTTGCATCATCTGAAAAATTCGGTTAAAACGGAGTGTCTGATATGGCTAAGATATGGGTTATCGGAATCTGCGGAAACTCAATATTTATGAACGTTGACCACTTCCACGAAAACGGTGAAACATTATTTGCAGACAGCGTATATGAGGAAATAGGCGGCAAGGGTATCAATCAGGCAATTGCCGCAGCTCGAATGGGCGCAGAAGTTTCATTTCTTGCCGCAATCGGCGGTGATTCCGATAGCGAAAAATGCAGACAATGTGCAAAGGAAAACAACATCAAAGGCGTTTTTAAGCCGAAAGATAAAAAAACAACCTTTGCATGTATCCTTACCGATAAGTGCGGAGAGAACCGCGTCACGGTCTACCGTGCTGCAGAGCTTTCAGTAGATGACGTTTTGGAGTTTGAAAGCGAAATCGCAGAAAGTGATGTGCTTCTGCTTCAACACGAAGTACCTGCAGAAGTAAACGAAGCAGCGGTGAAGCTTGCGAAAAAGCACAACGTAAAAGTAATCTTAAATCCCGCACCAATCAGGGATATTACGAATGAGCTCGCAGAAAACATTTTCGCAGTAACTCCCAACGAGCAGGAACGTCAGGCGATAAACATAAACAGATTTCAAAACTGCATAACAACTCTCGGAAGCCGTGGATGCAGTATCAACGATGAAATGTTCATCGAAAGCATAAAGGTAGACCCTCTTGACACCACAGGTGCGGGAGATACCTTTAATGGTGTACTTGCGGTCTGTATTGCCGAGAAAATGGACTTAAAAACTGCCTGCCGATATGCCGTAACAGCATCCGGTTTAAGCGTAACAAAAAAGTATGTATTAAATTCAATTCCAACGAGAAACGAAATAGAGGAGAAGATGAAAAATGAATGATTTCGGATATTTTGAAAGCTTGCTCAAAAATTTTGAGCAGGTAAACAGCACTCAGTCTGAAAATATCAAGGCGGCGGCATCTCTTATGTGTGATGCCATTGCAAACGACCGCCTCATCAATGTATTCGGCGGTGGCGGACATACAACGCTTCCGGTGGGAGAGATGTTCTTCCGCGCAGGAGGCCTTTCATGCATCAATCCGATTATGGAAACAGGTCTTTCTGTGTTTAATCAGGCACTTAAATATCTTGAGCTTGAGAGAACGGTAAACTACGGCAGTGCGATTTTAAAATACTACGATTTGCAAAAAGACGATGTTCTTATCATCTTCCACAACATCGGTATAAATCCTGCAACGATTGATGCGGCAGAGGAAGCAAAGAAGCGCGGAGTTAAGATTATCGCGGTTTCCAGTGAAGCGTGGCAGAAAGAAATGCCGGAGGATCACTTTATCCGTCATCCGAATAAAAAGAATCTTTTCGATTATGCAGATGTCTGCATAGAGGACTTTAACCCTGTCGGTGACGCTGTTGTAAACGTTCCGGGACTTGACACGCCCATCGCACCGGTGTCAAATATAATTGATTTCTACATAGCGCATCTTCTTGAAATCGAAACGGTAAAACAGTGCATCGACCGTGGTATAACGCCTCCGGTTTGGTCGAGCGCAAACACACCGGGCGGCGATGAAAAGAATGCAAAATATCTTGAAAAATATCGTCCCAGAGTAAAAATGTTATAAAAGGAGCTGTTAATGATGAAAAAACTTCAGGAAAAGCTTGATTTTCTTCTCGAAAAATATTCGGTAGAGAAAAAAGCAGTATTAAAAGATGCAAAAACAGTAGAGATTGACGGAAAGGAAATTCCCGTTCTTTCACACAGAAGTGAAAGAAGATTTGTTGAGCTTAAAAATATCGTCAATAACGGCACGCTTGTCGGTGTAAGCGTAATGCGCGTTGCAAGAATAGTTGAGAGCGGAAAAGACCTTTATGAAGCACT
>JAZRET010000083.1:0-2024 GCA_045660945.1 Congzhengia sp. | reverse complement strand
ACTTTGATGAAAAAGGTGAAACTTAAACAAGGGACGCTCTCCTGGGAAAAAGCGCGGTCAATGCGAATCGGCAGTAGTGAAATCTTTGATATCGTAAGGTATTATGCAACAGACGACGAACTGCAGTACTGCGGATTTAATGCAGAAGCCTTCCGCTCCGAAAAACCATATACCACCGTTTGGGCGTTGTACCACAAAATGCAAAATGATGGTTTATACAAAAAAGAAGCGCTTGCTCCGGAGTTTGCAGAGTACGGTCACGCGGTAGAGCCTTACGGCGTATATAAACTGCAGAAAGGCAGGCAGAAGCGTTTAAGGCCCGGTGTTGTTTATGCAAACGAGCGTTTGATTGCAAGTCTTGATATCGAAGGAACCGCAGAGGAAATTGACGTTGTTCCCTTCGATTACGGTCGAGGCACACCGAAGATAGGACAAAGATTTGTATGTGAACAAAAATCGATGCTTCCGAATATGGTAAAGAACGGCTTGCCGTTTAAGTACATCATCCAGGCACAGTATCAGATCACAAAGACAAAAGCAGACTTTTATATCTTACAGTTGATGGTGCTAAAAACCGACGATACGCCGTTTAATCGTGGCAAGATATGTCAGATGTCAAGGAAGGCAAAATACAAGTTTCTTGATGAAAATATGACGGTTGCACACTACTATTTCAAAAACAACGAACATCTTGCAAGACTGATTGAAAAATGTCTTCATCTTTTCTTTGAAGATGTCGATGCACAAAGAGAGCCAAGACCGTTTATAGAGTTCGACAGTGCAAAAAACATCATCGAGAGCATTCGTTTGAACACATTGTATAACGATGTGCCGTTTGATTTGGACCTTGATGCATATAAAAAAGCAAAGGACGAAGAAGATGCTGCTATTCAAAAAAGAAAAGCACTTCTCCAGGGTATTGTTGATACCGCGAAGGAATATAATGTTTGCCGTTTTCGTTCCGGTGATGGTACCACTGCACAATTTGCAAAGGATGGAAGTTTCAGAATGAGGATGCCGGCGGAGGTGAAGGACGGATGAAATTAAGACCTTATCAGGAAAAAGCAGTAACACACGCGACGCAGATGCTGACAGAGCGCGGCAACTCTTTAATCGTTGCTGGAACCGGCGCAGGTAAAACAATTATGTTGGCGGCGGTTGTCGGCCGTTTCTTTAACGGGTTCAGAGCAATACATAAAAGAAGTCCACACATTCTTATTCTGGTACATAGAACAGAGATACACTCGCAAAATCACAGTAAATTTTCTCTAGTGTGTCCGAACATCGCAACTTCCGAAATAACATCTACACGCAAAAGTTTACACGGATACATTCATTTTGGAATGGTGCAAACGGTTGCAAATCTGCTTCCGGAGTTTGAACGTGCAAACAGTTACTTTGACTTAATTGTCATTGACGAAGCGCACCACGCGGCTGCATCTACATACGAAGATATTATTAACTGGAATATGTTGGGAAAACCAAATGCGGCGCTGCTCGGTGTAACCGCAACACCAAACCGCGGGGACAAACTTCCGCTCATTCATCTGTTCGATAATTATTACCAGATCACAACAAAGTTTCTCATAGACAGTCACTTTCTTACCCGACCGAACTTTATTGACTTATCTCCGGTATTTGATATGGGAGATAAAAGCGAAGTGGGACATCTTGCAAAAAACTGCAAAGAGGATATGGAAGGACGTGCTCTTATAGATACGATGTGCGATGAGTTTTTAGAGCGAAAAGAACCCGGAAAAAGTATTATCTTTGCTCCAAACCATACTTTTTGTCAAAGAATTTACGAACGCTTGACAGAAGCCGGAAGAAATCCTGCATACCTCGGTCCGGGTATAGATGATGTGACGCGAAGTGCAGAACTTGAAAAATTCGAGCGCGGTGATTGCGATGAACTTATCAACGT
This sequence comes from Congzhengia sp., assembly GCA_045660945.1. Classification (GTDB taxonomy): domain Bacteria; phylum Bacillota; class Clostridia; order UBA1381; family UBA9506; genus Congzhengia. The sequence goes on along the minus strand of JAZRET010000083.1, from coordinate 100 downwards.
TGACATCTGCACAGAAGGGTATGATTTTCCGGACCTTCGGAACCTCGTTGATTTTGATACGAACGGTACCCATGGCCAATGGGTGCAAAAGGTCGGAAGG
>JAZRET010000082.1:0-2894 GCA_045660945.1 Congzhengia sp. | reverse complement strand
AAATCCCGTTCCGCCGGAAAAACGCACCCCTGCAGAAAAAACGCCCACTCCGGGTGCTCCGAAAAAACGTAAAATGACGCCGGAAGAAATCAGACGTGCGAAAAAGAAAAAGAAGAAAAATGATGCTTTGGGTGTTTTTGCAGGCGTTGTAGCAGGTTTAGCAACACTTGCTTTGATTATTGCATTTGTTTTTGTTGTCCCGAGCTGTTCCATCAGCGAAGTGGATTGTCCGGATTTGATTGGTTTAACTTGCTCCGAAGCATTGGAAAAAATCAACGATATCCCCTGGGCAAGATTAAAGATTGTTGACATCGAAACCGGTCAGGAAATCGACGAAAATTCTACCGGTATCATTCAGGAACAAAACCCAAGAACCGGTAAAAACATCAAAAGTAATACCGTAATCCGCGTACTTTTGAGCGAAGAACCGGTTCCAAATAAGCGTGTTCCGTCTGTTGTGGGTATGTCAGAAGCCAACGCTGAAAAAACATTAAAAGCGCAAAAATTCCAGGTAATCATCACACGTCAGGACCACGAAACCATAGCAAAAGGCTATGTTATCAGCACGAGTCCTGCCGCAAACTCCGAAGCGCCTGAAGGTTCTGCTGTTACAATTTACGTGAGCACAGGCGAGAAACCGGATGATGAATATGTAATTGTTCCGAGCTTAATCGGCGAAACCAAAGAGGACGCACAGGAAATCTTAGAGAGTCTCGGCTTAAAACTTGGCGAAACCGTAACGGTAAACAGTGCAAAAACAAAAGGCACCGTCGTGAGTCAGTCCCGCACAAAGAACGACAGAGCGAAAAAAGGCACCGTAATTGATATCCAAATTAGTAACGGAAAAGGCTCTGCTCCTTCAAGCGCTCCGTCCGCTTCAGCTTCCGCTCCGGCTTCTGCGACGCCCTCCAGTTCTGCAAAACCCACTTCGACGACGCCTCCCTCCGGTGGAGATACTCCGTCTGCTCCCCCTGTGAGCGACAACACAACCTCGAACGAATAACAGAAAGGCGGAAAAAGGTTAGTATGCAAGGAACCATAACAAAAGGCATCGGCGGTTTTTATTACGTCAAGGCCGAAGATGAATCTGTCTACTCCTGCCGCGCCCGCGGAAAGTTCCGAAAAGACGGCATTACACCCGTTGTAGGTGACAACGTATGCATTGATGTAACGGATAAAGGAAAAAAAGAAGGATACGTTACTGAAATTTTTCCGCGAAAAAACGTCTTTTTCAGACCACCGGTTTCAAATATTGACCAGCTTTTGGTCACATTTGCAGCAAAAGAACCTGACCCTGCCTTAGAGCTCATTGACAAGTTAACCGTAACGGCAGTGGCGCAGGGAGTGTCGTGTGCCATCTGCATTAATAAAACAGAACTAGACAGAGAGTTTGCAGAAACGATCGCTCGAGAATATCGCTTGGCCGGTTTCCCCGTTCTTTTATGCTCTGCTGCAGAAAAGAACGGTATTGAGGAACTAAAAGCGCTTCTTCAGGGAAAAACTACCGCGCTGGCCGGAAGTTCCGGCGTGGGAAAATCGAGCCTGCTGAACGCAATGGGCGAAAGTTTTTCATTAAAAACCGGCGTTGTGAGTGACAAGATCAAACGTGGAAAACATACCACAAGACACACTGAACTTTTCCCGCTTTCTTTTGGCGGTTTTGTGTTTGATACGCCCGGCTTCGGCTCTTTCGAAGTGGAAAAAATGATGGCGCAGGATTTATGCGCGCTCTTTCCCGAAATTGCCGCCCACGAAGGCACTTGTCGTTTTCCCGGTTGCAGTCACATCTCAGAGCCGGACTGTTCGGTAAAAGAGGCTTTACTGAGCGGAAAAATCGGAACGCACCGATACGAAAGTTATCGCGCGCTCTACCAAGCTTTAAAAGATATTAAAGACTGGCAACTTTAACAGTTGCCCTATGGAGGAACCCTATGATTACACTTGCACCATCCATTTTAGCTGCCGACTTTTCCCGGTTGGGAGAAGTGATAAAAGAAGTCGAAGAGGCAGGCGCTCAGTATCTTCATATCGACGTGATGGACGGACATTTCGTCCCGAACATTTCGTTTGGAGAACCCATCGTAAAAAGCATCCGTAAAAAAAGTAATATGGTGTTTGATGTGCACCTGATGATTTCAGACCCGCTTTCTTATGTGGACATGTTTGCAAAGGCAGGCGCAGATATCATTACGTTTCATGTAGGATGCGACAGCGACATTGATGAAACGCTTGATAAAATCCATTCTCACGGTATCCGTGCAGGACTCGTGGTAAACCCAGATGTTCCGGTGGAAACGATGTTTCCCTATAAGGAAAAACTCGATATGGTGCTGATTATGTCTGTATTTGCAGGCTTCGGCGGTCAAAAATATATTGACGATGTAAATGAAAAAATCCGCGCTGCACGCGAATTTTTTGGCCCCGATTTTGATGTTGAAGTCGACGGCGGTATTGGTTTAAATAACAAGCACGTTCCCGTCTCGTATGGTGCGAACGTTCTTGTTGCGGGAACGGCTGTATTTGGAGCAGAAGATATCAAAGAAACCGTTCGCGAATTTTTAAAAGAGGAGAATTAAAGTGAAAGCGCTGATTTTTTCCGGCGGCGCGTTTGATGGAATCCCCGAAGAAATAATTCCTTCGGACTTTTCTCTCATCATCGCCGCAGACAAAGGATATAAATTTGCAAAGGAATCGGAAATTACGCCGAATATTTTTGTCGGCGACTGCGATTCTCTTTCAAGCGACATTGAAATTGAGAGCGAAACCGTGGTTCGTTTAACGCCCATAACGGACACCAACGAGACGCAGGAAGCAACTTCCATCGCAATCGAAAAAGGCCCGACAGAAATCTGTATACGCGGCGCATTAGGAAATCGCATCGACCACACGCTTGC
>JAZRET010000081.1:0-1843 GCA_045660945.1 Congzhengia sp. | reverse complement strand
AGAAATCAAGCGCAATATATGTTTTGTCAAATGCATCGCAACGATTGATTTCCTGCATAATTGCCTGAAGTTCGTCGTCAAAAATAACAACGTGGTCAGAGTCCCAACGAACAGGTCTTGAAACATGCAAGAGTAAGTTATCAGAGAAGTTGAAGATAGAAGAAATTTTGCCGGAAATCATTTCTGTCGGATGGAAATGACCTGCGTCCAATGTGAGCATTACATCATCACGGGACATTGCATAGCCCATGTAAAACTCATGGCTACCAACAACATAGCTTTCAGAACCGATACCAAACACTTTGCTTTCTACCGCATCTCTATGGTATTTCGGGTCGAGTTTTTCAGCGAAAATTTCATCGAGTGCTTCTTTTAAGCGTTTTCTCGGTGCGAATTTATCCACTGTGATATCTTTGTAGCCGTCAGGAATCCAGAGGTTTGTTACGCTGGTTTGACCGAGTTCACGGCCGAAGTATTCACTGATTTTTCTGCAACGTTTGCCGTGCTCAATCCAGAAGTTTCTGATTTCGTCATCACCACTTGAAAGTGTGAAACCGCTATCGCTCTTCGGATGAGAGAAGAATGTCTGGTTAAAGTCTAAACCGATGCCCTTCTTCTTTGCCCATTCAACCCATTTTGCAAAATGCTTGGGTTCTAACTTGTCACGGTCAACATTTTCGCCGTCTGTTTCAGCATAGTTTGCGTGAATGTTTAATTTGTGTTTACCCGGGATTAAGGACATAGCCTTATCAATATCTGCACGAAGTTCTTCGCCGTTTCTTGCTTTGCCCGGATAGTTACCTGTGGTCTGAATACCGCCGGTGAGTTCTGTTGCGCCTTCAAAGCCGCCAACATCATCGCCCTGCCAGCAATGCATAGATACAGAAATGTTTTTTACACGCTCTAAGACAGCATCGGTATCAACGCCTAAATTTTTATACATTTCCTTTGCAATTTCATAATTTTTGCGGATTAAATCGTTCATAATGCTCCTCCTATTTATATGTATATTATTTTTTATTTAAACTTTCTTCTAAAATATCTCCAACCGCTTTTGCAATGATGGTAAATCCCAAATCATTTAAGTGGCAACCCTCTACTGTCGCGCCTAATAAGCCGTCAATAGCGTCTTTATAAATCTCTATGGCATCTAAAAAATACACGTTTTCATCGCCTGCATTTTTTGCATTTTCAAAGGTGTTTAAAAGAATTTGTTTTCTTTCTTCTTTATCGCCGAGATAATGGTTTTTCGGTGTGGTGGTCACGAAAATCACCGGAATGTCGGGATGCTTTGCGCGGATAATTTGAAACATCTTTTCGTGGGTATTTCGAAGATGCTCAGGCGTTCTTGCATTGTGGTCATAGTCATACACAAACGCCTGCATATCGAGCCCCGCAATGTACTCTGCAATCTCCGTTTCTCCATGCGCCGAGCCTGAAAACCCAAGGTTTATAAAATCTTGATGAAACCGTCTTGAAATGATATTTGGATACGCGTAACCGGGGCGCGAACAACATCCGCCCTGGGTGATAGAATGTCCGTAATAAACAACGGGCTTATCATTTACGTAGTCGGACGCTTCTTCTAACGAAGCGTTTTCATCAAGTCCGATGTATAAATCTAAAAGTTCACTGTAGCAAGGAAAGTTGATGGTGATTTCGCGCCGTTTTCCCACAGGCTCACCATAGGTGTCTTCTTTAAATTCGATGACGCTTTCAAAGTCGCCCTTTGCATCGTCCGGCGGAACGAACGTTCCTTGATAATTTTCTTTTCCGTCTTCTCTTACATAAAGGTCAAGTCCTGCGATACCGGTAAAGGAAAAGTGCGGTCCCTTTGCAACAT
>JAZRET010000080.1:0-2595 GCA_045660945.1 Congzhengia sp. | reverse complement strand
GTTGCTGTGAATGTATGGGCGGAGATTTAATCCCCTGCTGCTAACAAAAAGGAGACATTATGGCACGAAAACTTTCCTTTGCTTCCGTTATGACGGCTTTAACCGTTGTCTGCCTTTACGGCTCTGTTATGATTCCCACGGGAAAAATCACACTGCTTGCCTTAACATCACTTTGCATTTTGGCAACGGTGATACAAACCGGAACAAAATACGCATGGCTCCAGTACATTGCCGCTTCCATAATTGGATTTTTACTTGTTCCGTTTAAGGCACAGATTTTACTGTTCACCCTTTTTATAGGCTACTATCCGATTGCAAAAAAATATATTGAGCAAATCAAGAATTTATTGATTGAATGGATTGTAAAGATTTTATTTTTTCTGGCAGTTTTAATTTTAGCCTATTTTTTACTGACAACGGTTCTTCTTTCTTTCATAAATTTCGGTCCTATTTTGGATCTTGCTCTTTCACATCTTGCGCTTGTTTTCTTTTTAGCGCTTATAATTTTTATTGTGTATGATTATTTTTTAAGTTTACTCGCCTCCTATTATGCCGAAAATATCAAAAAGAGGCTTATGACAAAATAACAACAGAAAGGTATTTTAACATGAAACGTACATTTATTATTTCCCTTTGCCTGATTCTCTCTATGAGTTTTTTGGCAGGTTGTAAAACAGAGAAAAACGCACCTCTTCCCGTTGCTACGCATAACCCTGACATCAAAAAACCGGAAGGTCAGTTCTACGAAACAGGAGACGGACAGTTTAAGGCGGAAGGCGGTTTGGTATCTTTGGGAAAAGATTCCATGCGCGTGATGATTGAAGGAAAAGAATACGAGTTCGTTCTTTCTCCCAATGCCCAAAGAGAAATTTCCATCTATAACAAAGACGAAAAAAATCTTCAGATTATGCGTGGTACAATGCTTCTTATCACATATACCAAAAAAGACTTGATCTGGACTGCGGAAACCATGGATATTTTGCTCGCAAACTAAAAAAATCCCCCGGATGATTCCGGGGGATTTTTTTATGAATTAATAATTGATTTTCTTACGAGCAACGTAATGTGTGTGCAGAAGGTCATGTGCCTTGTGACTGCAGGGCTCACCTAAGAATTCTTCGTAGAGTGCCTTCACATACGGATTTTCGTGAGATTTTCTTAAAGGCAGGTTTTTGTCTTCTGTATAAAGTCCTTTTGCTCTTTCAGCTTTTAAGTCAACCTCTGCCTGAACTTTGGAAGACACGATCGGCTGACCGCCACCGGTTACACAACCGCCGGGGCAACCCATCACTTCGATGAAGTGATAATCTGCTTCGCCGTTTCTGATTTTTTCTAAGAGTGCTCTTGCGTTACCAAGACCATGTGCAACAGCAACTTTCACATCCATATCACCGATTTTAACAGTTGCTTCTTTGATGCCTTCTGTACCACGAACTGCAGTAAAGTCAACATCTTTGAGTTCTTCGCCTGTTAAAACTTCAGATACGGTACGAAGAGCCGCTTCCATAACACCGCCGGTAGCACCGAAGATAACAGCAGCACCTGTTGCAGCATCACCGAACGGATTATCAAATACAGAATCCGGAAGTTTTGTAAATTCAAGACCTGCAGTTTTAATCATTTTTGCAAGTTCACGTGTTGTGATAACTGCATCTACATCCGGGAGTTTATCATTTGCAGCAAGTTCATCACGCTGTGCTTCAAATTTCTTTGCAACACACGGCATTACGGATACTACATAAATACTCTTCGGGTCAATACCCATTTTTTCAGCGTAGTAGGATTTTAAAATCGCACCAAACATCTCGTGGGGAGATTTTGCGCTGGATAAATTCTCTAAGAAGTCCGGGAAGTTGTGTTCGCAGAACTTCACCCAACCGGGAGAACAAGATGTGATTAAGGGAAGTTTACCACCGTTTTTAATGCGGTTGATAAGTTCTGTTCCCTCTTCCATAATGGTAACGTCTGCACCGAAGTCTGTATCAAATACTTTGTCAAAACCTAAGTATTTTAAAGCGGTTGCCATTTTACCTGTTACAGGTGTTCCGATTTCCATGCCGAATTCTTCGCCTAAAGCTGCACGAACAGCCGGAGCGGTCTGTACAACAACATGTTTTGTTTCATCGGAAAGTGCTGCCCAAACTGCCTGTGTGCTATCTTTTTCATAAAGCGCACCAACGGGGCAAGCCGCGATACACTGACCACAGTTTACGCAATCTGTTGCAGAAAGCGGAAGACCAAAGGTAGATCCGATCTTTGTTGTGAAACCTCTGCCCATAGCATCAATTGCACCAACGGTCTGCACTTTTTTACATACTGCGATACAACGACGGCAAAGTACACACTTGTTGTTGTCACGAACGATAGACGGAGATAAATCGTCGATTTCGTGTTCTGTTACTTCGCCTTCAAAAGCGATATCTTTTACACCTAAATCATCACAGAGTTTCTGAAGTTCACAGTTCTGATTTCTTGTACAGGTGAGACATTTTCTGTCGTGGTTAGAAAGTGTGAGTTCTAAAACGGCTTTTCTTGCATTTCTAACTTTTTCTGTGTTTGTGTAAACTTCCATACCTTCGTTTACGGGATATACAC
>JAZRET010000079.1:0-3404 GCA_045660945.1 Congzhengia sp. | reverse complement strand
CATTAGGCGCTATTTTTATGTGGCACGCAAAGGATGCTCAGTTTTTCATTTTCAACGATACGTTTTCGATGCACCATACAGTGGGTGGACAAAAAGCGTTTAGTTGGCCCGTAGGAAGAGATGTCGACGGAATGATCGACGAACTTTTGAAATACTGCAGAGAAAATAAGTTCCCCTTAAGATTTTATTCCGTTTCCGAAGAAACGCTTCGTGCGATGAAAAAAGATGAGCGCCTTTCTTCTGCGATGGGGGATTATGACGAAAAATGGAGTGACTATATTTATTCCTTCCCCGAAGCGAAGACGTTTCAGGGAAGAAAGTATAGCGGGCAGAGAAACCATATTAATAAATTTAAAAAGCTTTATGGCGAGCCCGTGATTCGGTTTTTTAAACCGGATGACAGAGAAAAACTTTTGGAGATGCTCAAAAGTTATGAAGGAGAGCATCCTGCTCGAAATTATATCGAAAAGAAAGAGTTTGTACAAACGAAGAAGTTACTCGAAGTGCATAAAGAACTCGGTCTCTTTGCGGCCTGCCTTGAGATTGACGAAAAAATTGTCGCGTTCAGCATTGGTGAGATTATCGGGGAAATGTTAATTATCCACGTAGAAAAAGCACTTACAAAATATCGCGGCGTATATCCGACGATGTATCAGGGGTTTGTGCAATTGATGGCAGAGCATTTGGGAAAAGATTTGCAGATTGTTAACCGCGAAGACGATGCAGGAGACCCGGGACTTCGTATGTCCAAACAGCAGTATCAGCCGATTGGGAGAAGCCATAAATACCTTGTGCACGTGGGCTCTCCTATGGCAAAAATAGAACAATTCCCCGTAATCACAAAAGAAGGCATCGTGATTACGGAATTTCGTGAAAGTGATAAAGGAGCATATCTTGCACTCAATACGGATATTGAAAACAACCTCTATTGGGGCTATGACTATCGTGAAGACCCAAGCCTTCCGGAAACGCCGGACGAAAACACGTTTTACAATATTGCAATGCACGATATGCGCGTTGGCGACTCTATCAATTTTGCCATTCGCGAAAGGGAAGACGGCAAAATGATCGGAGAAGGGATTCTCTGGAACTTTGCAGCAGACGGTTCTGCAGAACTTGGGTGCAGAATTTTTCCTTCCTGCCACGGAAAAGGGTATGGGAAAAAAGCGTTTGGTGCAATTGCAGATTTTGCAAAAGAGGTTTTAGAGACAAAAGTCTGGGCAAGGTGTTTTCATCAAAATGAGGCATCTCGCAAAATGATTGAAGCAAACGGTTTTAAAAAAGTTTCAGAAGATGATGTTTATTTTTATTTTGAAAGGTAAAACATAATAAAAAGGCACCCACCAATGGAGGGTGCCTTTTCTTTTTTTATTTCTTTTCTTTAATTTCTACAAGTCCGTCCGGGGTTTCTACCAGATCGTGTGATTTTAATAAAAACTTACGAACGGCAAATAAAACAGCAATTGATAAAATCACAATTAAGTTCTCTAAAGGTGCTGCATGTCCAACGATGAGTTGACGCGCCAGGGCAAATGCCAAAACCTCAATAACGGTTTCGGGAGTATGTTTACAGAGCATTTTGATAAGTTCAGCGCCAATTGCCAAAATGATGGCATCGTCTAAGATTTTCACCAAACCGTCTACGCCGGAAAAGAACAAAGAAACACTAAAGGTTTCCACAAGCAGTCGAACGGCTAAAATCAAAACTGCAATGCCGACGATGATAGAAATGAAAAACTCAAATAAGTAACTTGCTTCAAACATTTTGTCCTGCAATTTTTTTCTCATAGGTACAAATCCTCCTTGTAAGATATTTTCATCTTAAAGTGGTTTTTTGCTGATTTTTCCGTTTTGTCTCGGATAAATATCTAAAGTAGGTTTTTTCTTTTGAATTACGACAATGGAATGCGTGATGTCTGTTTCGGGAATCGTGTACTTTACGACGTCTGAAATCTCGCCGCCCAAGGTGCAAACGGCGTTTTTTGACGTCTTGCATTCTTCTTCCACGTCGCCACCTTTGTATGCCAAAAAGATGCCGCCGACTTTCACATAAGGGAGGCAGTACTCAGAAAGAACCGAGAGGGAAGCTACCGCTCTTGCGGTTGCACAGTCGAAACTTTCCCTTAACTGGCTTTTCGCTTTTGCGCCTTCTTCTGCACGTGCGTGCACCGTTTTTGTGTCACTCAATCCGAGCGAAGAAACAACTTCGCCCAAAAAGTTCAGTCGCTTGTTTAAAGAATCTAAAAGCGTGAGTGAAAGGTCAGGACGCGCAATTTTTAAGGGGATTCCCGGAAAACCTGCGCCTGTGCCGACATCAATTAAGCGGTCGCCGGCGGAAAGGTAGGGAAGACCGTATAAACTGTCTACGAAATGCTTTGTCACGATTTCTTTTTCGTCCGTGATGGCGGTTAAATTCATTTTTTTATTCCACTCCAAAAGGAGTTCGGCATATTTTGAAAACTGAGTAAGTTGGTTGTCAAAAAGCGGAAAACCGGCCGCTTTTGCACAATCAGATAAATGTTTGAGCATCAGTTCCCTCCGTTTGTTTGCGACTGTTTCTTTTCGCGCGTTTGATTGTTTTAATGACTGCTTTCGGGTCTTCGATTGCATAAAAACCTGGGGTTTCCTGTGCTTTATTCCGGAAGAAAATATCAAGGCCCAAACCGTAGACAAAATCGCCACCTAAATGCTTGTCACCTAAAAACAAATCGTTTTGGAATGCTTCGGGTGCGACATCGGAAAGTGGAATATTCACTGTAACCGTATCGCGCAGAGCATTAAAGACAAAAACCCGCTTGTTTGTCACAAAATAAAAGTTTTTGGAAATGCGTTTATAACGATACCAGATTCTTCCAAACACGAGATAAATCCCGATTAAGAGAAACGTGATACCTGAAAAGGCAAACATAATATTTTGGCCGTGGAGAAGTTGCAACAAAGTTGTATAAGAATACCACAAAATGTATCCGCCTATGATAAGCGTGAGCGGAATCAAAATGAAATCAGTTCTTAAAAACGGTTTTAACGCAGTGGGTTTTGAAAACCACAAAACTTCTTCATCATCTGTGAAATATCTCTTCTGGATTTCTTCTTTTGTCATAACAATATCCTTTCTAAAAAACAAAGCGGCAGGGAAATATCCTTGCCGCATCAAACACTTAATTAAAATGAACCGGATGAACGGCGGTAGCTTGATCCACCACGTTTTGCATCGAGGCCCTTTTTCATATCGGAAAGTTTTTCGTCGCTATCCTGCTTAAACTTTGCCATCATATCTTCAAAGCTTGTTGGTCTGCTTTTTTTTGGCCACTCAATGTCATCAGGTCTGTGTGAGGTCTGTGAACGAGCGGATTTTTTTGCCTCTGCACGCGCTGCTAAAATTGCCTGCTTGATGGAGAGACTGA
>JAZRET010000078.1:0-12214 GCA_045660945.1 Congzhengia sp. | reverse complement strand
CCAAAATATAAAATCATTAATCCTAATATCTCCAATCGTTAACGCGGCTAAAATTGGAGAAAAATTTGCACTAAACAAAAATCTTGGCGAAGGCATACCTATACGTATAAAAAAACTCACAGAAAGAATTAAAATCGAAGTGAAAAGACGCGGTTTTGACCGCTTTTTAGACACACACCATTGGTGGACAGCATTCCGCGGCGAACGCGCAGGAAACAACTGGAACCCGTGGTGCCACTCAAATGTTTTAATCGCGCTTTCTGTATTCGGCGCAGATGACGAAACAAAAGCCGAAATTTTATACCGCGCTTTAAAGAGCTTCGACCTTTATTTTGAGGAATATCCGAAAGACGGCGCTTGCGACGAAGGCCCGGACTATTGGTATCACTCCGGCGGCACAATGATGCTCTCTTTATATATCATCAAGAATTTAACGGGCGGTTTTGTGGATGTTACAAAAGAGGAGCAACTTCAAAACCTTGCAGAATATATCACCCATGTGCAGATTTCTGAGTCTTATGTGGTAAACTTTGCAGATGGCTCTGCAAAAATCACCCCCCGACTCGGACTTCTTTATAAATTCGGCGAAATGGCAGAAAACGAAACACTTCGCACCTTTGCAAAGTCTTTCTATCACGGCAACAAAAATATTGCAACAAACATCACCACCGCCGAACTCACAGCTTCACTCTTTCAGGCAGAGTTCTTGGCAGATGCTCCTTCCTTTGGAAAAGTAACATTTTTGCCTAAGCCAGAGCACTATTTTGAAAGCACAAATGTGCTCACGGCCCGCTTCGGAAAAGCGCTCGGCGAAGGACTTTTCTTTGGAGCAAAAGGCGGAAACAACAACGAATGCCACAACCACAACGACGTTGGAACCTTTGTTGTTTTTAAAGACGGAACGCCGTTTATCGTAGATAGTGGCCCGCTTCGCTATAGTGCGCTCACCTTCAAAGAAGAAACGCGCTACACCATCTGGACGAACAAAAGCGAATACCATAACACGCCGACAATCGGTGGCAAAAATCAGCCGTTCGGAAAAGAATATAAAGCAAGCGATGTTTCTTTTGAATCAAATGAGGAAAAATTCACGCTTTCTATGAATTTAAAAGACGCGTACGAAAACAAAGACGAAATTGAGTATTTCAAAAGAACCTTTGTTGGCGACAGAACGAACGACACCATCACCGTTACAGAAGAATATGCTTTATGCGCAGATGCTCCGGTTACGCTAAACTTTTTAACCGCTATGCCGTTTGATTTTTCTGACGGAAAAGGCGTTTTGACCGCAGAAAACGGAGTTTCTCTGACGCTTTCTATAGACCTTTCTAAGGTTAACATCGAAACAGAAGAAATCGTGAATATGGAAGACACACATATGGTAAACAACTGGGGCGGAAAACTCTACCGCACAAGATTTACATTAAAAGATACAAACAAAGAAGGAAAACTTACATATACCATCCAATAAGAATAAAAAAAGACTGAGGTTTTGACCTCAGTCTTTTTTTATTTACATTATTTCGTAAGTTTTTCGGGGTATACTCCCGTTTCAACTAATTTTTTAAGCGATGCAATTACCATCGGCGCATCTTCTTTATAAGTAACGCCAAACCATTTATCCTGCGTTTCTAAAACCTTTACGGTTGCTTTTCCATCTTTAATCATCCCGTCTACGATAGAGGGAAGTAAGTATTCGCATTTCAAATCGCCCGGTTTTACGTTCGATAAAAATTCAATGAAACCTTCTTCTAAACCGTCGATAAATGCGGGTGTTAATCCCCAGAAGTTCATGGAAACATAACTTTCTGCGTCGATGGGTTTCATGCCGCCGTTTCCGTCCGGAACCGCTGCACCGTCAGCTGTTTTTGTGATGTCGCCGGTTTCTACAACGTCGACAAGCATTCCGTCATCACTTACTTTACATACGCCGCGCGTTACGCCGCCGTTTTCACTCAATGTGTTCTTCAAAATAAAGCCTGCCATGCAGAAGTTAAACGGATTTTCTTTTGCTTCATCTGAAACTAAGTAGTCGTGCACACGAACGAACGCTTCTTTTCCGTAATAGTCATCTGCGTTGATTACCACAAAAGGCGTGTCAACAATGCCTTTGCAACTTAAAATCGCATGGCCTGTTCCCCAGGGTTTTTTGCGTTCTTCCGGCGTTTTAAATCCACCCGGAAGATTGTCGTTTTCCTGGAACGCATACGCCACAGGGCAAATCTTTTCAATTCTGTTTCCAATGATTTCTTTAAAATCTTTTTCTAAATCTTTTCTGATAATAAAAACTACTTTATTGAAGCCGGCCTCGAGTGCATCATAGATAGAATAATCCATGATGATTTCGCCGTTAGGACCTACGGGTGCAAGCTGCTTGATACCACCGCCAAAACGGGATCCGATACCTGCTGCCATAATAACCAATGTTGTTTCCATGTTGTTTCTCCCTTTCTTTGTTGTCCATATCCTATATGCTAATTATACCATATTATAACCAATAATTCAACCATAAAATGAAAAGCGACGCCTTTTAAAAAGCGTCGCTTTTATGTGCTTAATTAGTTTAAGATTGCCATTTCTGTTTCTTTGTCAAACAGATGGATGCGGTTCATATCGAAACAGATTTCGATATCGTCGCCTGCTTTTGCCTGTGTTCTCGGGTCAACCTTTGCAATAAAGGTTGCGCCTTCAATATCTAAGTGAAGGAGTGTTTCAGAACCCATAAGTTCTGTTACTTCAACGTGCGCTTTCACAACAGAATCAGGAGAAGCACTGATGTGCATCTGATCATCATAGATGTTTTCAGATCTTACACCCATGATAACCTGTTTTCCGATGTAGCCTTTTTCGTCGATTTTAGCAGCTCTGCCTTCCGGAAGTTTTACGGATGCGGCGCCAAATGTAAACCATACGCCATTGTCTTTCTTTTCAAGTGTACCTTCAACAAAGTCCATTGTCGGGCTACCAATGAAGCCACCAACAAACATGTTAACCGGATGATCGTAAAGTGTCTGAGGAGCATCAATCTGCTGGATGATACCGTCTTTCATAACAACGATACGGCTACCCATTGTCATAGCTTCGGTCTGGTCATGTGTTACGTAGATAAATGTGGTCTGGAGTTTCTGATGGAGTTTGCTGATTTCTGCTCTCATCTGACCACGGAGTTTTGCGTCAAGGTTAGAAAGCGGTTCGTCCATTAAGAATACTTTCGGTTCACGCACGATTGCACGACCCAAAGCAACACGCTGACGCTGACCGCCGGAAAGAGCCTTCGGTTTTCTGTCTAAAAGATGCTCGATATCTAAGATTCTTGCAGCTTCTGTTACTCTCTTTGTGATTTCATCTTTCGGCATTTTGCGAAGTTTTAAACCGAATGCCATGTTGTCAAATACTGTCATATGCGGATAGAGCGCATAGTTCTGGAAAACCATCGCAATATCTCTGTTTTTCGGGGGAACTTCGTTCATCATTTTTTCGCCGATGTAGAGTTCACCTTCGGAAATGTCTTCAAGACCAGCAATCATACGAAGTGTTGTGGATTTACCGCAGCCGGAAGGACCAACTAAAACGATAAACTCTTTGTCTTCGATGTCAAGGTTAAAGTCAGCAACTGCGGTTACGGGACCGTTGTTACCGTCATAACGCTTGTAAATGCCTTTTAAGTTTAAGCCTGCCATTTTGTTACCTCCAAAATATATCTAAATATTTTTTAACTGGTTATTTCCGCTATCAAAATACAGCGGTTTCAACATCAACTTATTATACCATAATTTTTTTTCAATTGGTAGTTGCTTTTTTACCAAAAAAAATTTTTTTATTTGGCACCTTTGCACAAATCGAAACTATTTTGCCTGTTTGATGGAAAGTGCAATTCTGTTTTTCACCGTGTCTACAGAGAGAACCTTTACAGAAACCACATCTCCAACAGAAAGCGCTTCTTTGGGATGCTTAATGTAGCGGTCACAAATTTCAGAAATATGCACGAGTCCGTCCTGATGCACGCCGATGTCGACAAACGCGCCAAAGTCGATTACATTTCTGACCGTTCCCGTTAAAATCATGCCGTCTTTTAAGTTTTCAATGGATAGAAGCTCAGATTTTAACACCGGTTTCGGGAGTTCATCGCGCACATCGCGGGCGGGTTTTTTGATGGCTTCCACGATGTCAGAAAGTGTGATTTCTCCGGTATTTGTTTCTGTTGCTACTGTCTTTAAATCAATGTTCTTGATCGCTTCTGAAAATTTTTCGCGGTCAAGGTTTTTCATGTCGACTCCACATTTTTCTAAAAGCACTTTTGCCGCAGCGTAAGATTCGGGATGCACCTGCGTTGCGTCTAAAGGATTTTTTCCGTCGGTAATACGGAGGAACCCTGCGCACTGCTCATAGGCTTTTGCGCCGAGTTTCGCGACCTTTAATAACTGCTTTCTTTCTGTGAATTTTCCGGTTTCTTCACGATATGCCACAATGTTTTTTGCCACCGTTTTGTTGATGCCGGAAATGTAGGAAAGAAGCGGAACGGAGGCGGTGTTTAAATCAACACCAACGGCATTTACGCAGTCTTCCACAACGCCCGTAAGGGCTTCGTCGAGTCTCTTTTGATTCATATCGTGCTGATACTGACCGACGCCGATCGATTTCGGCTCGATTTTTACAAGTTCTGAAAGTGGATCCTGAAGGCGTCTTGCAATCGACACCGCACTTCTTTGCGCCACATCAAAATCCGGAAATTCTTCTGTTCCGAGTTCGGATGCAGAATATACCGATGCGCCTGCTTCATTTACCACCGCATACTGCACGGGATGAAGCGTTTCTTTTATCAAATCTGCGATGAAAATTTCCGATTCCTTGGATGCTGTTCCGTTACCGATAGAAATTAAATCTACGTTGTGTTTTTCTATCATAGAAAGCAGTGTTTTCTTTGCTTTTTCCTTGTCGTGATGCTCTAAAGTGCAGAACACCACCGTGGTATCTAACACTTTTCCCGTCTCATCCACCACCGCGATTTTGCAGCCCGTTCTGTAAGCCGGATCCAGACCCATTACAATTTTTCCTTTTACCGGCGGCTGAAGGAGTAATCTTCCCAAGTTGTCAGAAAATACATCGATTGCCGATTCCTGCGCACGGTCTGTTAAATCTGCGCGGATTTCATTTTTCACTGACGGTGCAATCAGGCGCTTATATGCATCTTCCACCGCTAAAAATACGAGGTCAGAGAGTTCTTTTGTGCCGTTTTCTACTACATTTTTCTTGAAAATTTCCGCAATAACAGCATCGTCATCGGCATCCAAAGAAACTTTTAAAAATTCTTCCTTTTCGCCACGGTTGATGGCAAGAATTCTATGGTTTGCAATCTTTCTTACCGGCTCATTAAATTCATAATACATCGCATAGCGACTGTCTTCATCCTTTGCTGCGCATACAGAAATAATGCCTTCTGCCATAAGCGTTTTTCTCACAAGCGCACGAATGTTTGCGTCATCTGAAACGCTTTCTGCGATGATGTCCAATGCTCCTTGCATCGCTTCATCAAAGGTTTCAACGCCGTTTCCGACAAAGGAGTTTGCCAAAGCGTCCACCTCTGCCTTTTCTGCTTTTTGCACGAAAATAAGTTCCGCCAAAGGCTCTAAACCCTTTTCTTTTGCTATTGATGCACGTGTTTTTCTCTTCGGACGATATGGACGATATAAGTCGTCAAGCTCTGTTTGTGTTTCTGCGTTTTCAATCTGCGCCGCAAGTTCTTCTGTGAGTTTTCCTTGCTCGTCGATTAAACGGAGAACATCTGCTCTCTTTTCTTCTAACGCACGGAATTGCTTTAATTTATCGTAAAACTTACGGAGAAGAGCATCGTCTGCCGACCCTGTCATCTCTTTTCTGTATCGCGCAATAAACGGCACGGTATTTCCCTCGTCAATGAGCGAAATGATATTTTGCGTGTGTTTCTCCGAAAGAGAAAACATCTCCTTGAGTTTATTAAAAATCTTATCCAAATTTCTCGTCCTTTCTATTCTTTAAAAAGGGGTTGCAGCTTATCTGCAACCCCTCTTCTTTGATCATTTATTTATCTTTTTTCGTAAGTAGACCAATCTCTGTTGGGTTCCATTTTAATCCAGGTTTCATAACCTTTTTCGTCACGAACGTAATCGTGGCTGTTGGTTGCTTCCTGAACTGCGAGGTAGAACCATGTGGTGGTATCCATGTTATCAGACCATTTTGCCATATCGTCTAAGAGTGCAGATGCAGACTTCGGAAGTCTGATTAACACACGGTTAATCAGCGTCATGGTTTCTGCACGGGTGATTTTCGCATCCGGGCGGAAGGTTTCATCTTCATAACCTTTAATCCAACCGTGTGCAGCTGCTTCGTAGATGTCTGTTTCTGCCCAATGGCCGTCAACATCGATAAAGTCTTCTGCGATATCTTTTTCCTGTTCTGAGAATCTTGCAACGATTGCTGCAAATTCACCACGGGTGATTTTTGCGTTCGGTTCAAATACGCCGCCGTCTTTACCACGCAGGATTCCCATAGAGGTAAGTGTGGAAATCGCACCGTTGTACCACTGACCTTCATTTACGTCAGAGAAGTCATTTTCATAGGTTAAGTTTTCGTTTCTGATGTCTTCCTTTAACAAACGGAAGAAGATTGTGGCAACCTCTGCACGAGTGATGGAGCCATTCGGCTGAACGGTGCCGTCGGGATAACCGATGATGTATGCGTAGTGGTCTTCGCTTTCTAACATTTCCGGAACGTAATCGCCGGGGGTTTCTTCTGCTGTCCATGCAGCATATAATGTAATGCTGCTGATTAATTTAATAGATGTAAGCGGTGCTTTTAATGTTTCATCCGTGAACCAGCCAAGGAATTTATATCCTTCACGAGTCGGAACCGGAAGAATTTCCGGCGTGATTGTTGTTCCATCGTTATAAGAAATTGCTTCTAACTTGTCTCCGCCATTTGTGTTAAAGATCACGCTATGCTTTAACGGAGCATTTCCGCCGGGGCTGGGACTGGGGCCAGGGCCGGGAGAAACTAAAACATTAATGACTGCTTCCGGATCGGGTGTTTGATTCACAAAGTTTACGGTTGTATTTACTGTGTAAGAACCCTGTGTATAAGTGGTTACAACGCTACCTGCGATGTGGCCTTTTAAGGTGTGCGGCGCGCCGTCTGCTGCAACCGTTGCACCAAATGCTTCGATGGACATGTCTCCCAAATAGGTGTTTAAATTGTCTTCTAAATGAGCACCTGTGATGCCGGGTTTTACATCAAACGCAATGGTAAGTGTGTTTGTAAGACCGGAAGCCGTAAGTGTTCTGCCGGTTTCAACAAACGCATTTAATGCATTTGCGCTAAAGCCCGCCATATTTTCTCCGCCTTCATCCACACCTTTTGTGATAGATGCCGGCAAAACCACTGCTGTGGGATACGTTAAAGTTACTGTAAAAGAACCTGTAACCGGAACGTTACGTCCTGCCGTTGTGCTACCGGTTTGGGTTCTGCCGAGAGCCAAAAGTTCCGTGAACTTGGCTCTTACGTTTTGCATATCAATCGTAGATTTTACTGCTACAGCCTCGCCTGCACCTACGGTTGTTTCTGCTACATAAGCTCCGTCGTACGGGCCTTTCACCGTAAGGGTAATGGGTGTTTCAACGTTGTACTCGGGGTTAAGAATCGTTGTAGGTGCGGCAGTCGCACAAATTCCCATGGACAACACCAAGACTGTTGCTAAAATCGTTGCAAAAAACTTTTTCATTTTTTCCACTCCTTTATATATCCTGTCTTTTTTATTCTTCTAACAAAAGATGAAAATATTTTGCGTAGTACTCCTTCACCTGGGTCTTTTGGTCATCGGTCAGATTCTTGCGCAAAATTTCATACGCTTCTTCGTATTCTTTCTGACTGATGCCTCCTTCTAAAAACGCCATTACCTTTGTGTACTCGTCTTTTGGAAGTGTACTTGCCAAAAGGAGCAAAACTGCGGCTTTGTCGCCCACAGAAATCCGTTCTTCCAGCTTTTTGACATCTTCCGCGTCAAGTTCTACGGCAATGCTCTCTCCCGTTTTTCCGTCCAGAACAGGGAGCACGATTTTTCCGCTTTCGTCTTGCAAAATATTTGTAGAGATAATTCCATCCGTGACTTTAGAGAACAAAAGGTTGACGGCCAAGTGAAACCCGATAACACCAACGAGCACGAAACTTACGAACGCAATCGCCACAATCCAGAGTTTCTTTTTTGTTTTCTTTTCCACTTTTGCCTCCAAAAATACACAAACATATACTATTACTTTTCTATTATAACGTAAAACCAGTCCCTTGTCAATTCTTCCTCTAAATTTTTCTTTCCTTTTCATCAAGGCATTTTAAAGCGCTCGCTCTTCTTTTCGCATTTCCAATAAATATAAAAAATGATAAAAGTCTAAAAGTGCCATTTTGTCGGAAAGTTGCATTTCATCTAACACAAGTTCCTTTTCCGTGCGTTCCGCAAGTTTTTGAAGTTGTGCCAATTGTTCCATCTCAGGTTCTTTGTGTTTTAGGTCGCTTCTTCCCAAAAGATAATCCACACTTACCTCGAAAAAGTCTGCGATGTCTTCTAGGCAAGCAATATCGGGTTCGCGCACACCCGTTTCATAATTTGCAACGCTACTTCTTGAAACATTTAAAATGCTCGCAAGGCCCTCTTGCGTGATACCCTTTTCTTCACGTAGCGACTTTAGTATTTTTCCAAAAACCGGTTTCATAGATGTTTCCCTTTCGCCTTTTTTCTGCAGTATATCATAGAAAAATCATGAAACAAAGTCGTTTTAGAAACTTGTATCAAAATCGAAACAGTTTGTGCCGAACTGTTTTTCTTGCCCAATTCTTGACAAACACTTTTTATGAGTGATAAAATAGAAATAGAAAATGGGAATATTTTACGGCCGTTTTATAAAAACTATGTGAAAAACGAAAGAGGTTTTCACGCATACGCATAATCTAAAGCGTGCCACCAATATAATAAACCGTAAGACAAACAATCGTTTTTAAGATTTTATCATTCGGAGGACTTTTATGAATAAAAACATCGTTTTTGTCGGCTTTATGGGAACAGGAAAAACCACCATCGGTCGCCGCGTTGCGAGTCGCTTAAGCCTTGATTTTTACGATACAGATGAATACATTAAGAAGTGCGAAAATATGACGATTGCAGAAATCATGGAGAAAAAAGGCGCGAAATATTTTGAAGGCGCACAGCGTTTTGCCGTTACCAACATTTGTGAAAACGAAAACATTTTAATTGCAACGGGCGGCACAACGCTTGCAGACGAAAAAAACCGCGAAGCACTTAAGAAAAACAGTATTCTTGTTTGGCTCAGGGCATCCGCTGAAACCGTTTACAAAAACACCAAAAATTCGCACAACAAGCGCTTTGAGCTTTCCGGAAAATCCGTTTCAGATATCGCGGAAATCTTAAAAGAACGCGAAAAAGATTATCTGGATAGCGACATCGTTGTGGACGTTGACGGCGAACACGAGATTGACGAAATTGTAGATGCCGTTGTTTCCGAAATCAAAAAGTTTATCAATGAGTAAAATAACACAAAATTCATAAGACAAGGAGAAAGACAAAATGAACGAAAACTGTATTTTTTGCAAAATTATAAAAGGAGAAATTCCTTCTACAAAGGTATACGAAGACGATCTGGTGTATGCATTCCGCGACATTCAGCCTGCTGCACCCGAACATATTTTAATTGTTCCCAAAGAACACATTTGTTGCGCAAATAAATTAGAAGAAACGCACGAAGCGTTAGTTGGTCACATCGTTTTAACTGCGGCAAAGCTCGCAAAAGAATTAGGCTTTGCAGAAGACGGCTACCGCATTATTAATAACTGCGGCGAAAACGCAGGGCAGACCGTTTTCCATTTGCACTTCCATCTGCTCTCAGGTGATAAATTCAAAAATTTGGTATAAGGGGTGGCAAATATGAAAATCGGATGTCATCTTTCGGCATCAAAAGGGTTTCTCGCAATGGGAAAAACCGCAACCGGCATCGGCGCAAACACCTTTCAGTTTTTCACCAGAAATCCCCGAGGCGGCGCCGCAAAGCCTTTAGACCAAAAGGATATTGACGCATTTTTAGCCTTTTCCAAAGAAAATGGCATTGACGTGATACTCGCGCATGCACCCTATACCTTAAACGCCTGCGCGAAAGACGATAAAATCCGCGACTTTGCGCGCCTTGTGATGGCGGATGACTTAAAACGCATGGAGGCCGTTCCGGGAAACTTATATAACTTCCATCCCGGAAGCCACGTTGGACAAGGTATGGATGTCGGCATCGAGAAAATCGCAGATTTGTTAAATGAACTCTTAACGCCCGACCTTACCACGACCGTTCTTTTAGAAACGATGGCAGGAAAAGGCTCGGAAGTCGGTTCCCGCTTTGAAGAACTCCGCGCCATCATTGATAAAGTAGAATTAGATGACAAACTCGGCGTTTGTTTAGACACCTGCCACGTGCACGATGCCGGCTACGACATTGTAAATGATTTGGACGGAGTTTTAGAAGAATTTGACCGTGTGATTGGTCTCGAGCGCCTCCGCGCAATCCATATAAACGACAGCAAAAATCCTTTCGAAAGCCACAAAGACCGCCACGAAGTGATTGGCGGCGGCGCTTTAGGCACGGATGCGTTTTCCCGCATCATCAATCACCCGAAATTAAAACATCTTCCGTTTTATTTGGAAACGCCCAATGAACTTCCGGGCTACGAGGAGGAAATTGCGCTCTTAAAAAGTTTGCGCAAAGAATAAAGGAAACTTATGAAGAAAAACAGTTTGTTACGACGGCTAACCGAATATAACCCTGCGCGCATCCCGATGCATATGCCGGGACACAAACGAAACACCGCGCTTTTGGGAAAAAAACTTCCCTACGGGATTGATATCACGGAAGTGGACGGGTTTGACAATCTCCACGAACCGGAGGGTGTATTAAAGGAAACGGCAGAGCGTTTTTCTGCTCTTTACGGCGCAGATGCGGCCTTTCCTTTGGTTGGTGGCTCTACTTGTGGAATACTTTCCGCTATGCACGCGCTCACCCTCCCCGGCGACCACGCGCTCATGTCGCGCGGATCGCACAAGTCTATCTATAACGGTGTGGAACTTTTATCACTCGTTCCACACTATCTTGTCCCGGAAACAGATGCCCTTGGTGTTTTGAAAGGGATTTCTCCCGCGCAGGTGAAAGAAGCGTTTTTGAAAACGCCTGAAATTTCTCTTGTTGTTCTTCCTTCCCCAACGTATGAAGGTGTGGTTTCCAACATCGCAGAAATTGCAGAAATTTGTCGCCGAAATGGCGCGTATCTTTTGGTTGACGCTGCTCACGGCGCGCATTTCGGTTTTTCGGATGCGTTTCCTGAAAACGCCGTGAAACTCGGCGCAGATATTGTTGTGATGAGTTTACATAAGACGCTTCCGTCACTTACACAGACTGCCTTACTTGCGGTTTGCTCAGAACGCGTGGATGCAAAAAAAATTCAAAATTCGCTTTCCGTTTTTGAAAGTTCGAGCCCGAGTTATGTGCTCCTTTCGTCCATCGACGAGTGTGCGCATTTTATGAAAGAAAAAGGAAAAGAAAAGTTAGATGATTTAAGCGCCAACTTACTTTCCTTTTATAAAAAGGCAAAAGAATTAAAGGCGCTTTCCGTTTTCCATTACAAAGACTTCTCAAAAATTATTATTTCAACAAAAAATACACACCTTTCCGGCGCGGAACTCGCGGGGAAACTTCGCACAGAATTTTCTATCGAAACTGAACTATCAGGCGAAAACTTCGTGCTCGCAATGGCAACTTTGTGTGATAGAAAGAAGCATTTTAAAAAGTTGCTCTCTGCGCTTTTTGCCATTGATAAAACGCTTTCTTTTGAAGAAAGCAAGGAAAACATTCGCCCTCTGCCGCTTCCGAAGATGGTTTCTCGTCCAGGCGATGCAAAAAGAAAACAAGGCGAATTTGTTTTGTTAAATGACGCCATCGGCAGGGAGTGTTTAGAATACATCTGGCACTTCCCGCCGGGCATTCCCTTCATTTGCCCCGGAGAAGAAATCAGCAAAGAACTGATCGAGGCGATTCAAAAAACTTCTCCAAAAAGTTCGTCCGGAAAACTTCCAGAAAATAAAATTTGTGTCGCAAAATAAAAAGAGGCTGTAGCAAAATGAAATCATTTTGCTACA
>JAZRET010000077.1:0-3750 GCA_045660945.1 Congzhengia sp. | reverse complement strand
TACAGAAGTCGTTTTTTCGTCTTTCGTATCAATCTGCGCTAAAATTTCTTTCGCGCGACCAATCACTTCTTTTGGAAGACCGGCAAGAGCACTTACTTCAATACCGTAACTGTCGTCTGCTCCGCCTTTTACGATGCGGCGCAGAAAAATAATATCATCGCCACGCTTTTTACACGCAATGCAATAGTTTTTCACGCCATCAAGTTTGTTTTCAAGTTCTGTCAGTTCGTGATAATGTGTTGCAAAGAGCGTTCTTGCGCCGATTTTCTTTTTGTTTGCAATATATTCAGAAACCGCCCAGGCGATGGAAAGTCCATCATATGTACTTGTGCCTCGACCTATTTCGTCAAGTACTAAAAGGCTTCTTTTGGTCGCGTGTTTTAAAATCTGTGCGACTTCGGTCATTTCCACCATAAAGGTACTCTGTCCTGCAGACAAGTCATCCGATGCGCCAACACGCGTGAAAATCTTATCACACACGCCGATTCTTGCACTTTCTGCCGGTACGAAACTGCCAATCTGTGCCATCAGGCAAATCACCGCCACCTGACGCATATAAGTAGATTTACCTGCCATATTGGGGCCGGTGATAATCAGCATTCTGTTTTCTTCACAGTCTAAAGATGTGTCATTTGGAACAAACAACGCATCGTCGAGCATTTTTTCAACAACCGGATGGCGCCCTGCTTTAATTTCAATTTTATCCGATGTATCGATGATGGGCATTGTGTAACCATTTTTTGCGGCAACTTCCGCTAAAGAACACAAAACATCCATATATGCTACAACAGAAGCAGACTTTTGAATTCTCACAGCCGCTTTTGCCACTTCATCACGAATACCGCAGTAAAGTTCATACTCACGCGTCTTTAAGAATTCGGATGCGCCTAAGACTTTCGTCTCGAGTTCTTTTAATTCTTCTGTGATATAGCGCTCACCGTTTGCAAGCGTTTGCTTTCTGATATAACGGTCCGGAACACTGTCGCGGAACGATTTTGAAACCTCAATATAATAACCAAACACGCGGTTATAACCCGTTCTGAGCGTTTTGATACCGGTCTCTTCTCTTTCTCTTTCTTCGATTTCCAAAATTGCCTTTTGGCCGTTTTGGGTAAGTTCTCTATATTCATCAACCTGTGCGTCGAACCCTGTTTTGATAATGCCACCGTCTTTTACGGAAATCGGTGTTTCTTCTTCCGTAATTGCGTTTTCAATCAAAGTTGCAACATCTTCTAAAACATCAAGTTTTTCATAGAGTTGTTTAAAAAGCGGTGCGGAAAGGCCCGACAAAATTCCCTTTAATGCCGGAAGTTCTGAAAGTGACTGCTTTAACGATACCATTTCTTTTGGCGATGCGCTCTTGCAGGAAATTTTGCCGAGTAGGCGCTCGATGTCATAGATGTTACTTAAAACATCTGCAATCTCTTCGCGTAAATCGGCAGACTGAACAAGTTCCGCCACCGCATAGTGACGCTTTACAATCTGCGCACAATCTACCAAAGGCTTTTCTAAAAATGAGCGCATCATTCTTCCGCCCATTGCGGTTTTTGTTTTATCTAAAACCCACAAAAGCGAGCCTTTTTTATTTTTGCTGCGCATAGTTTCTGTAAGTTCTAAATTGCGACGCGTAAAAATATCGATATCCATAAACTCGGTTTCTGAATATGCACTCACTTTCTGTAAGTGTCCGATTTCCATTTTCTGCGTATCTTCAAAGTGCGAAAGGATCATACCGAGTGCATTTACAGAATAAAATTCTTCGGATAAGTTCAGTTCTGATACATTAGAAATGTGGAGCCAGCGATAAATCATATCCAGAGAACTTTCGTGTGTGGGCTCTCCTTTTAAAAGTTCTACTGATGCATCAAAGCGAAACTTTAGTTCGTCACGGAGTTTCGTGTTCTGGAACACTTCTTCGTTTACCACGATTTCCGTCGGCATATAGCGCGCAATTTCGTCGATTAAGCGCTGGCGTTCGTGCACATAGGTTACAAATACTTCGCCCGTGGTGAGGTCGGAAAACGAAACGCCGAAGGCTTTTTCCTGCCCGTACACTGCGCAGAGGAAGTTGTTTTTCTTTTCATCTAAAAGTTTTGAGCCAACTGCCGTTCCCGGTGTTACCACGCGGATAACATCGCGTTTTACGATGCCTTTCGCGGTAGCGGGATCCTCAAGTTGCTCGCAGATTGCAACCTTATAGCCTTTCGATATCAATTTATCAATATAAGAATCTGCCGCATGATACGGCACGCCGCACATGGGATTTTTCTCACCCTCTTCGTTTTTTGCGCGGCTTGTGAGTGCAATTTCAAGTTCACGCGATGCGATGATAGCGTCTTCTAAAAACATTTCATAGAAGTCACCCATACGGAAAAATAAAATCGCATCGGGATAATTTGCTTTCACATCAAGATACTGGCGCATCATTGGTGTCATGGTTCATTCCCCCATTTAAAATTAGTGGCATCCACCGCAGGATGAGCAGTTTCCGGAACATCCGCCTTCTGCCGCCATTTCCTGGTCTTCTCCCTGAATGCAGAAGGAGATGATAGAATTTACTTTCTGCACGATTTCGTTAAAGTTCGATTTTGCCTCTAAATATTCTCTTACAGTGGCGTTTGCCATTAATTTATCCATACTTTCTTTCATCTGCGTTTGAAACATCTGAAGCGACTCCGGTGTCATACCGGTTTCTTTTGCTTTTATTGTCATCTGCGCGCGTTCTGCTTCGTAGGTTTTCATCACTTCCTGCGCGGTTTCATCTTCAAAATAGATTTTTTCCATTTCACGAAATGTTTTAATTTCCTCAGATTCTGCGATTTTTTCGCCAAGTTTTTGTGCAAGTTCTAAAATTTCTTTCATTTTCTATACCCTTTCTTTAAACACGCTCGCCCATAAGCGACCATGTGCTGATTTTCGTAATTTTTATGTTGACAAAATCTCCGGGATGAAGTGCGTCACTTTTGGGGAAATTCACAATTTTTCCGCCGCTTGTTCTGCCGCACATCATCTGGTCGTTGGTTTTACTTAATCCCTCAACCATAATCTCAACAACTTTATCCTGATAGGTTTCGTTGATTTCTCTTGAAATTTGGTTTTGAACCTCTAAAAGACGGTCAAAGTTTTTGTGTTTTTCCTCTTCCGGTACCTGATTTTCCATAACCGCCGCAGGTGTTCCTGTGCGCTTTGAATAGATAAAAGAAAACACGCTATCAAACCGAACAGTTCTTAAAACATCGAGTGTTTCTTCAAAATCTTCTTTTGTTTCACCGGGAAATCCTACGATGATATCTGTTGTAAACACCGCTTCAGGCATCACGGCGCGCACTTTTTCTACCAAAGCAATATACTGCTCTTTTGTATATTTTCGGTTCATCGCCTCTAAAATGCGATTGCTTCCTGCCTGAAACGGAAGGTGCATTTGCTTGCAAAGTTTTGTAAGTTTCGGAAGTGTTTCGATGAGTTTTTCCGTCATATCTTTCGGATGCGATGTCATAAAGCGGATTCTTTTGATTCCCTCGACTTTATCTACCATAAGAAGAAGGTCTGCAAAATCAATGTCTTCCGCCAAATCTTTTCCGTAGGAATTGACATTTTGTCCCAAAAGCGTGATTTCTTTGACACCTTTTTTAGAAAGCGCCTCAACCTCTGCCAAAACCGCCTCAGGTGCACGACTTCTTTCTCTTCCGCGCACATAAGGCACAATGCAGTATGAACAGAAGTTGTTACATCCATACATAATGGAAACCC
>JAZRET010000076.1:0-4166 GCA_045660945.1 Congzhengia sp. | reverse complement strand
TTGTTCAAAACACAAGGCATAAAAAAACAAAGGAATTCGTCAAGAGACGAATTCCTTCTTAATCTTGCACGATTCGTTTTTTATAACACAACCAAAGTGGCTTTGTTAGGCGATTTCTTTGCCTTGTGTGGGGTGCGCATTTTGCTACAGCCCCTTTATTTATTATTTAATTTCTGGATGAGTGCTTTTGCCGTAGGCTCAGGCAGTTCAATCGGGTTTTCTTTTTCATAAAACGTATCTAAATAATGAGAATCCGAATCGGTAATAATTTGATAGTTTGAAAGATACGGAAAACGCGTAAGCGCTTCTTCCTTTGTGGTGTTTTTTGAAAGTTCCACCGTAGTGAAATTTAAATCTTCCGGCACAGTGCCGAGGTTTGAAATCACGCTATAAGAGTTTTTGTCTACGTGGGCAGGAAAAATCGCACCACCAAGCGCGCGCACTTTCGGTGCAGCATCATAAATAGAGCAGGAAACTGCGGTAACCAAAAGTTTTTCTTCTGTTCCCACCACTTCGTCTAATTCGTTTAGATAAAGTTGCTCACCAAAAATTTCGGGACGGTTTTTAATTGGCAAACGAAAAGCATCGAGCCAATCAGAAAATTCCTGCGCCGTCTCTAAGTCAGGAAACAGGCAAACAAAGTGCACTTCTTCCACCGTCTCAAGTTCCATTCCCGGGACAACGCTGATGGGAAGTGATTCTGCCACTTTCATTGCCGCAGCGACGTTTCCGATACTGTTATGGTCTGTAATCGCGATGAGATTGAGTCCGCACAAAACCGCCATATTCACAATGTTGTTCGGCGTCATATCATTGTCTCCGCACGGTGAAAGCGCGGAGTGGATATGTAAATCGCAAAAATATTTCATAAAATCTCCTTGATGCGGCAGGCAAGTAAAAATGCTGTTTCCTGCGTTTTTAAGATGGTAACATCCTGCATCTTTGCTTTTTCTTTCGTTTCTTCATCCGGCTCCATGCCTTCTACCAAAACAATTCCGGCGCACTCCGTCAAAACGGCAACTGCATCAATGTTTACGTTTGTCTGCACCGTGAGCCAGATGTTACCCTCTTCTGCTCTTGACATGACAACGCTTAACATATCCCCGATATAGCAACCGGTCACTTCTTTGTCTTCGCCCTTTGTGACAACTTCTAAATTCAGTTTTTCAATCATTTCGTACAGTTTCATTGTTTTCCTCCTGCTGTGGTAACAAAAAGGTCTGCACACGTTTGCAGACCTTTGTTTTTTATTTTTCCGGATGCGTAAGCGAATAAAACTGCTCGCGCATTTTATGAATACAATCCGTTTCGCTCGCCTGACCGCGCACGATGTCTTCTGCCATACTCTTACAAGTCGGCGAACCACACGAGCCGCAGTCGATTTGCGGAAGGGATGCATAAATTTTTTCCATTTGCTCCATTTTTTGCATTGCAACCGCGAAGTCTTCATCTAAATGGATACCATCACGGAATACAACCTCTTTGTTCCACGAAAGGTCTTCGTCTGAAAGTTTTGCAATCGGCGCTCTCGGAAGCTTGTTTTCATTCTGATGCTTTGCAACTTCCACTACGCGCATTTTTGCCACATAGCCATTTTCAACGGTTAAGGGGCCCGAAATGCATCCGCCGGAGCAACAAAGTGCTTCGATAAAATCAATGTCTAATTTCTCAGCATCTTCAATTTCTTCAAACAGAGAAATAACATTATCAATCCCGTCTACACTCAGCGTTTTGCGCATGGATAACGCCTTAACCTCACCGCCGATTCTCGCCCAGTTGATACCCTCTAATGATGAGGTGCTGATGGGTGCAATATCTTCTAATTTGGAAAGTACCGGAAGGAGTTTCATATACACCGCTTTCATAGAAAGTACGCCACTGATGGGAGAACTTTCTAGCCCTAGCGGGTTATGTACGGTCGTCGCCTTCGCCGCACAGGGCGAAATAAAGAATACACCGATTTCATCGGGAGCGATTCCCGTTTTTTCTGCGGCCTCACGCCGCGCTGCAATCGCCGCCGCCTCGACCGGTGCGATGACCGGCAAAACATGCGGAATCAAACTCGGAAAACGTACGCAAATCAGGCGCAAAACCGCCGGACACGCAGAGTTTATCACGGGTTTTTGAAGTTTCCCCTCGGAGATTAATTTTTTCGTATAATCCGTAATGGGCTCGGTTGCTTTGGCAACTTCAAAAATTTCGTCAAAACCTATTTTCAAAAGCCCGTTTAATACATAATCAATATCTTTTAAGTTGTAAAATTGCCCGTAGAGCGCCGGAGCCGGCAGGGCAATGTTATATTTATATTTTTTCAAATCACCGAGCGTATCCGTCACTGCCTGTTTTGCATGGTACGGACACACCTTGATACATTCGCCGCAATCAATACAGAGTTGTTTTGTGATTTGCGCTTTCCCGTCACGAATGCGGATTGCTTCCGTCGGGCAACGCTTTAAACAAGCCGTACAACCTTTACATTTTTCTTTATCAAGTGTAACGGAATGATAGAGCTTTGAACTGTCAAAAGCCACAAGAGCACCTCCTGATAAAACGAACTTTTCGCCTACTTTATCAAAATAACAATTTCAACCTTTGTTTCAACTCCCGGATTCGATGTGATATTTAATTCATCTGAATATTTTTTCATATTCGGAAGCCCCATCCCTGCGCCAAAACCCAGTTCACGCGCTTCATTGGTCGCGGTAGAGAATCCTTCCTGCATCGCCTGTTGGATGTCTTTAATGCCGGGGCCGTGGTCTGTAAAAACAATTGTAAGTTTTTCTTCTGTAATCTCCACATCGGCCGTTCCGCCTTTTCCGTGGATGACGGTATTGATTTCGCCCTCATACATCGAAATAGCTACTTTTCGAATCACTTCCGGCGAAACACCAAGTTGTTTTAACACCTTTTTGATACTCGACGACGCCTGGCCGGCCAAAGAAAAATCATCGCCGCTGATGTCATAGTGGAGTTTTAAATTCTGAGGCATTTACTCCTCACCCCCGCCGGATAATCCTTGAGCGTACAGTTTCCCACAGGAAACATAAAGAGGCGTTTCTGTCGATAAAATAACCATATCCATATTTTTTGCAAGGGAAATTACGTCTTCACCCGGCTCTTTTCCGCGTACAAACACAATCACACGGATATCCATCATTTCTGCCGTGCGGATTACCTGGGGATTTACAAGTCCGGTTAAAAGAAGTGCCTGATTTTTTACAAACGCCAAAACGTCACTCATTAAATCCGAACCGCACGCAGATTTTACTTCTGTTTCTTCCCATCCTTCGTAAGCCGTGTGTACTTTTGCGTTTAAAATACGCTGTACTTCCATTAACTTCATAATGATTCTCTCCTTGTTTTTGGGGAATTACAGAGCGTGATCTTGTAACAGTTTCTCTGTCTTTTTATACATAAAATCAATAAACGGATCGCCAAATTTTCTTGCAAGTTCTAAAAGTGCTTTTTTCATATTCGGGCTTCTTCCTTTGTTGTCATGGCAATCAGACGCAATCGCGCAGATTAGTCCTTCTGCCGCGAGCGCACGGATTACACGTTTTCCTTTTAGCTTACGGAAAGACTCTGCGTTAATCTGAAAGTTTGCTCCCACAGAAATATAAGGATCGAGTTTTTCGATGTCTCTTGCTTTTTTCACATAGCGCTCAATATGCGCAATCACCGGAGTGATGTTTCTTTTTGCGATGATGTGATACACTTCGTCTACGTGCCATTTGTTCCAGTTGGAATAAGGAAGTTCCACCAAAAGAAGATTTGTCCCCTCAATACAGAGTTTGTCTAAATCCTCTTCTTCAGACAGTACACAATCAAGCATTACCTCTGCTCCCAAAAGAAGTTTCGGGAAATTTCCGCCGTCCTTTTTCATGGCCTTTTTTAAATCGTGGAATTTTTCTTCCCGTCTTTTCAAAAAGTCCGCAATCGGAACCTGCGACTGATAATGCGGCGTTAAAATAACTGTCTCGGCACCGCTTTCATAAGCAGTTTTGAGCATTTCTACCGCTTCTTCTACAGACTGTGCGCCGTCGTCCATCTCCGGCAGGATATGCGTGTGAAAATCAATGTAACGCATAAAATCACCTCATTCTTCCGATCCGGTTATTGGATCGTGATAATAGTAGTTTCCGGTGTATCTTTTCTTTCTTGTTTTT
>JAZRET010000075.1:0-6509 GCA_045660945.1 Congzhengia sp. | reverse complement strand
TATGATTTTCCGCACCTTCGGAACCTCGTTGATTTTGATACGAACGGTACCCATGGCCAATGGGTGCAAAAGGTCGGAAGGGTTCTCCGAACTGCACCAGGAAAAACATCCTGCACCGTCATTGACTTCGGTGGAAATGTTTTGTTATACCCGGACGGCGTAGATGCAGATGTTGCACTTGAGGGCGCAATGAAAACCGAAGACGGAAGAAAGTTGTCCGAACGGGATTTCTTCCGGGATACCGAAGAAAAAGGAACGGCGAAAATGATTTTCAAAAGCGATGAAAAATACACGCCGTATCATCTTCCCCAAGGTTTTGAAACAGTCAACGATGCCGACTATGGAATTGTGTTCGTAGCCTGCGGGCAAAAAAAAGACTGTATTATCGTACAAGCAGGCAACGACTTCAAACTCTACATCGGCGACAAGAAAAGCATACGGAGCGCAAAAACGGGCTCGTTTGACGCCTGTATTAGTACGGCAATAGACGCCGTCGGAACCGTGTCGACATCAGACCGCGGAATCAGCAATCTGCAGATTAAACTTTTGGCGCCGGAATATCCAACATCGGCGCTTACCTGGGACGGTGCGAACTGTTGCATCTGTTGGAAGACATGGAAAGAAGTAATACAAAGGGAGTGATATGAATGTGCTGCGAAACGGTTGGCGAAATCTATAAAGTGAAAAACGGAAACGCCATCATCGTTGCACCGGTATCACCATTCCTTTTAGAGAAGCAAAAAATAAACAAGTGTCTCGTGCGATTTGATGATGGAAGAACGATAAATGCAGAACAAAGAAAGAAAGCATATGCCATCATTGCAGATATCACAGAATACACCGGAAATCTCCCGGAATATGAAAAGGAAATTCAAAAATATTTTTACATATCAAGGTACGGCGCAGAGTATTTCAGCCTTTCTGATTGCACCGTATCTACCGCAAGAGATTTTATATCGTATCTGATTGATTTCTGCTTTGAAAACAACATCGGAACGCGAGATACACTTTTAAACTGCACAGACGACATAAACAGGTATTTATATTCCTGCCTTGCAAATAGGAAGTGCGCAGTCTGTAACCGAAAAGCCGATGTGCACCATATTGAAGGCTCGCGCATCGGGATGGGGTTTGACAGAAAAAAAGTAAACCATATCGGAAGAAAAGCGATTGCATTGTGCCGAAAATGCCACAGCATCGCCCACAACGATGAGGTTAAGTTTTTAGAATCAAACCACATATACGGAATTCCGTTGGATGCGTATTTGGCGAAGCGACTGAAACTGTAATTGTTTGCACACTTTTGCACATTCGTTTGTGATATGGTTTATTTATCATATTTTGAAAGGGTGATTCTTTGGCAAGACCACAAAAGGTCGGTGCTGATTATTTCCCAAAAGATACACATTTCTACGAAGATGACAAGGTCAAGTTGTTACGCGCAGAGTTTGGTGCAAAGGGTATGTACTTATTGGACTATATTCTCTGCGATTTATATGGAAAAGATGGATATTATACAAAATGGGACAAGGTTAAGTGCTACCTGGTGTCTGATGGTGCGGGATGTGGTTGCAGTCCTAATTTTGTGGAAGAATTTATCTCCGGATGCGTTAGGTACTCACTTTTTGACGAAAGAGCGTTTAACGATTTCGGAATCATAACTTCTCCGGGTATCCAGCGGCGATTTGTAAGGATGTTAAATAGCCGTGAAAAATTTACTTTTATCGAAGAATACTTTTTGTTGGATGTAAATGATACTCAAGATGTTCCAACGGGTATTCTTAATAAGATTACCTTTAAAAGTATTTCCAATAAGGAAACCCTTGTTACCTTTAAGGAAAACGGAGATAACACCACTGATAATACACAAAAGAAAAGAGAAGAAAATAAATTAAATGAAAAGAAAACAGAAGAAAGAAAGATTCGTGCTGCTGCCGTTGTGAAAGCATATCAGGACAATATCGGTTTTGTCAGTCCTACAATTTTTGAGAAAATCACAACATGGCTTGATGACGTGGATGAAAGTTTAATTATTTATGCCATCGAGCAGGCCACGATTAACAACAAGCCCACCTGGTCTTACATTAACGCGATCTTAAACAATCACTTTAAGGCTGGGAGAAAAACGCGTGCAGATGCAGAGAACACGCGCAAGGGAGACACGCCTGCATCAAAAAGCGAAAGCCGATATGATTATGAAGAATTTGAAAGAAAGTCTTTGGAGAAATTTATGAAAGGTGGTAAGCGTGATGGTTCCTGTTGACAGAGATACAAGTGCAGAAATACTTCGACATCGTAAGGCGTGTGATTTGTGCCTTAAGGAAAAGTGCAATAAGAAATGCGAGCACGTAAAGAACTATACATATCAGCAAATAGAGAGAGCATATGACGAGGCAATCGCATATATGTCGAGCAGACCGATAATTTGTTCGAATTGTGGTCGAGGATGCTTTGATACTTCAAAATATTGTTCTCATTGCGGAAAGGTTATTTGAGAAATGAGCAATCTGAAAACTTGTCCGTTTTGTGGGAGTGTAGCAGAAATGCACACGAGGTATGACAGTCTTGAAAATATTGCGTACAAGAAAAGCGAAATTCCTAAAACAGCACGACTAATTTGCGAAAAGAAATATCCTCACAGAGCAAAATATTATATCTTTAGCAAAAAGTTATATATTCCTCGGTGCACAGTAACAAATTGTATGGGAAGAACAGCAAAGGGATTTGAATTAGAGAAGGATGCAGAAGCTGCATGGAACAGGAGAGCAGACGAATGACAATCACAATTCCAGACACACCGCCTTCAAATAATCTTTATATGGGAAACAGTCATAATTTTAATGACTACCGCGAAATGAAGGAGCGTTGGCATTGGCTGATAAAGGCTGCACTTTTGAAAGTGAAAAAACCTGCGGTACCATATGAACACGCGCTCGTTGAGATTACATACTATTTTAAAAAGCGTGGTCGTCGTGATCCGGATAATTTCAGCGGAAAAATGCTGCTCGATCCTTTGGTTAGAGAAGGCGTTCTGAAAGACGATAGTTTTGATAATGTGGTTTTAAGTTTAAAGGGTACCTATGACAAAGAAAACCCGAGGACGGAAATAAAAATAACAGAGATTAAGGAGAACTTATGAATAAAGTAATTTTAGTTGGCAGATTAGCAAGAGACCCGGAATTAAGAATGACGACATCCGGCGTTCCGGTATGCAGTTTCTCTGTGGCATGCGACAGAAAGTATGTAAAGCAGGGAGAGGAAAGAAAGGCGGATTTTATAAACTGCATCGCCTGGCGCCAAACCGGAGAGAACATCGCGAAGTTTTTTAAAAAAGGCAATCGAATTGCTTTGGAAGGCTCTCTGCAGTCAAGAACATGGAAGGACAACGAAGGCAAAACACACTACATCATGGAAGTTGTCGGCGAGGAATGGGAATTTGCACAGAGTAAAAACGAAGGCGCTGCGGCATCAACGCAGGCATCGGACTACATTCCTACAGTTCCGGAGAGCGACATCGAAGGTTTTATGCCCGTCCGGGACGAAGATTTGCCATTCTGATGAGGTGGAAATATGAAGAGAATTTTACGAGTGTTTCCGCGTAAAACGACATACAGTCCAGAGGATCATCTCGTATTCTTTGGAGAACCGCCATTATCATGCTTTATTCCGGAACACGATGAAGTTCACGTGTCTTGTGCGTTTACATGGGACAAGAAACTATGTGAATGGCTTGCGTTTCAATGGGAAGGCGCAACAAGCAAACCAGTAAAACTAGGCGGTCCGGCGTATAACTCGCCTGCAGAAGGATTTGTGCAGGGGCTATATATAAAAAGC
Organism: Congzhengia sp.; assembly: GCA_045660945.1. GTDB lineage: Bacteria > Bacillota > Clostridia > UBA1381 > UBA9506 > Congzhengia. Next base: position 2,675 of record JAZRET010000075.1, on the reverse strand, counting down.
AACATAATCTTTACTTCCAGAGGGTGTAATAATAACTGCCCATGGTGTTGTGTTCCTCGACTAGAAGGTAAAATTAAAGAGTTACCTGTTGTCCAGGGCAATTGGATACAAGATAACAATTTCCTTCAGACATCGAGGAAGCACAAAGAAAAAGTGATAAATATGCTTAAAACGCAACGACAAATTTGCTTTAAAGGCGGTTTAGAAGCAGACTTGTTAGATGATTGGTTCGTTGAGCAACTAAATGGTTTATATTACACAAGAGGCAACAGAAAAATAAGCCGAATTGCAGAAATTTGGTTGGCATGCGATACAGACGGGCGCATCAATGATTTTAAAAAGGCTTGCGAAAAATTAAAGAAAGTCGGATTCACAAGAGAAAAAATAAAGTGCTATGTACTTTCTTATGGTAAGGACATGGAAAAAGACGAAACAAGAGCAAGAACTGTGTATGAGGCAGGAGCAATGCCGTTCATGCAATTGTATCGTGAGTTTTCGGGCTCAAAAACGGAGTATAGTAAAGACTGGAATGCCTTTGCAAGAATGTGGCAGCGCCCTGCTGCAATTAAAGCACATGTGGAAAAAGGAACAAGTTTTAGGGAGTTTAACACATAAGGAGGTATCTATATGGATGGAATTTGCAAAAACAACAAGTGTGTTCTTTGTGACGACAACAGTAAATGCCACAAATGTGGTTGGAATCCGGAAGTTTTTGAAAGACGCAAGAAAAATCGACGTGATGAACTCGCAAACGAGCGAATAGAACTCGTAAGAAAAGATGAACACAGAAAACACGCTTCAAAATGGAGATTTGTATCGGTGTAAGGAGTGATAATATGACGCAATGCGAAAGAATTGTAGAATACATAAACCGGCACGGTAGTATCACACCGTTGGAAGCAGTAAACGATTTGGGATGCATGAGGCTTGCAAGTCGCATTACAGATTTAAGGCAAAGTGGCGTTCCCATTAAAAGTGAATGGGAAGAAGGCAAGAACCGCCATGGTGAGAAAACAAGGTACAAACGATATTTTATATTAAGCAGCGAAAGGGAGAAAACATCATGAAAAAAATTATTTCACAACAGTTAAAGATGCTAGGCGTTCCTGCTAACGTTCTCGGATATGAATATTTGAGAGAAGCGGTGGCTTTGGTAGTGGAAGACAAAACCTACGTATACAAAATCACACAAGCATTATATCCGGAAGTGGCAAAAAGATTTAACACGACACCTTCAAAGGTAGAAAGAGCCATTCGGCACGCGATAGACAGAGCAACGCTATATGCGCCGTTATCAGAATGGGCCAAAGTTTTTGGAAATTCTGTATCAACGACACACGGGAAACATACAAACTCTGTGTTCATTGCAGGCGTCGCTGATTATATTACCCTGGAATGTGAGGACGGGGAAAATGCTTCGGAAGATATTTAATTTTAAAAATACAAAAGGAGAAGGTTCTATGAAAAACTATTTAAGTTTAAACGGGAAAGAAATTGCGCTTTCGGATGCGCAGGTGGAAGAGATTAAAAAGTCCTTCGGCTTTGGCTCCAAGGAATTGGGAAAGGTCGATGTAGGTAATGTGGTGAAAATCGGCGAATTTGAGTTTGTTGTGCTCGAGCACAGCGCAGAAACAACGGCAGTAATCTTAAAGGGGCTTTACAAAGAAAGCGAAGAGTTTGGTGAAAACAACAACTTTGACGGTTCCTATGCAGATAAGTATTGCAAGGAGTTTGAAGCAGCGCTTTCCGAAATCATTGGTTCTGAAAATATCATTGAGCATACGGTAGACTTGACCGCGGATGACGGCTTGAAATGTTACGGCGCAGTTCGTCGCAAGGTGTCACTTCTGACTGCAGACCTTTACCGTCGTTATGTAGATATTTTGGACGACTATAATCCGGATAAATGGTGGTGGCTTGCTACGCCGCATAGCACACCCAAACATTGTGATTATAACTGGGTGAAGTGCGTCGCGCCGTCGGGCTTCATTTACGACGACTTCTACTACTTCAATGTCGGTGTGCGTCCGTTTTGTATCTTAAAATCTACTATCTTTGTATCAGAATAAATTTTAAAAGGAGAATGAATATGAAAGCATTAAAAGAAATCAAAGCAGGAAAAACATTTAAAGTTGCAGGAATTGAATTTATCAAGGTGAAGGAAACAGGAGAAGGCACAGTGGCGGTTACCAAAGATTGCGTGTTTAATTCTACATACGGCGAAAACAATAACCTGCACGAAAGCAAAATTTTAAAAAGGCTGAAGGAAGAAATTCTGCCGAAGATTGAAGAAGCGGTTGGCTCTGAAAACGTACTGGAGTTTGAAACGGACCTTACGGCGCTTGACGGATTAAAACCTTATGAACCGTTAAAAGCAAAAATCAGTTTGTCGACACTTGATTTTTACCGCGAGAATGTAGAGATTTTCGATAAGCACAAACTTGGTTGTTGGTGGTGGTTGGCAACACCGGAAAGCGCGCAGCCTCACAGTGAACCTTGGTGGTCCGTTTGCGTCGCGCCGTCGGGCGACTTAGGCAACCGCCACTGCAACGGCCACTATGGCGGTGTGCGCCCGGTTTTGTTCTTTGTATCTGATATCTCTGTATCGGAGGAGTAATTTATGGCAGATACGGACTTAAAGGTAATCAGCAAGGCGAAAGAACTTGCCCGGCATA
>JAZRET010000074.1:0-14329 GCA_045660945.1 Congzhengia sp. | reverse complement strand
TGATTGACAACGGAAGAAACGATGAAAAAATCATTGCGATTCCGTTTAATGACCCGAACTATAATATGTATCAGGACATATCAGAACTTCCAAACCACGTCTTTGAAGAAATGAAACATTTCTTCCAGGTGTATAAAAATCTGGAAAATAAAGAAACCGCGGTAAACGAAGTGAGCGGAAGAGAAGTGGCGGTAAAAATTATAGAAAGCGCCATCGACAATTATGTTGAAAAATTTTGCAAGTAAGGAGATCTGAAATGGAAGTTATCAAATTAACAGAAAAAAGCGGACCGATTTTTGAAAAAATTGTTTCGTGGAACTACGAATGGTGGGGCGAGAAACTTAAAAAAAGCGAAGACGCTGTAAGATGCTATATGGAGCATTCTGTGAATAGCGAAAAACTTCCTCAAACCTTTGTTGCGCTCGATAACGGCGAAGCGGTTGGGATGTATCAATTCTGCATGTCGGACGATTTATTTGTTCGCCCGGATATCTATCCTTGGCTTGCAAATGTTTATGTAGATGAAGCACATCGCGGTAAACAAATCGGAAGATTTCTTTTGGAAACCGTGGCAGAAAATGCCAAGAAAGCAGGCATAGAAACGCTCTATTTAGAGACAAACCACATAGGTCTCTATGAAAAGTTTGGTTGGGAATTTATGGAGCTTGCAGAGACCTTTGAAAAAGACGCCGAAAAAGAGCGTTTATATCGTTTGGAAATAAAATAAAAAGTAGAATGCGCTGCGGAAAAACCGCAGTGCATTTTTTCATTTTCTTTTCTTTCATAAGTGCTTGAAAATTTTTGAAAAAACGGAAGAAAAAAGCAAAATTTTTTTTGTAAAAAGTTTTTTCAAAAAAATTTATCAAACTAAAAAAATGGTATTTACTTAGAAAAAAATTTTCAGTATAATCAAGTGGTTGGTGCCGAAAAAAGTGCGCCAATCACTTTTTTTGAAATTTTAACCTGAGAAGGGATACATAAAAATGGAACTTTTAAATCAAATCAACGGACAGATTAATAACATCGTGTGGGGGCCATTTATGTTGGCGCTTTTGATACTGATGGGACTTTACTTGTCTGTGAGAACAAAATTCGTTCAGTTCAGAAAATTCGGATATATGCTGAAAAACACCATCTTCGGCGTTTTTTCAAAGAATCAGCACGAAAAAGACGCTTCAGGCGTGAGTCCGTTTCAGGCGGTTGCCACGGCAATGGCAGGCACCATCGGAACCGGAAGCATCGCAGGAATTGCAACCGCAATTGTTTCAGGTGGTCCGGGTGCGGTGTTCTGGATGTGGGTGAGTGCGCTTTTGGGTATGGTAACAAAATATTCCGAAATCGTTCTTTCTTTGCGCTTTCGTGAGAAAAATGCAAAAGGCGAATGGATCGGCGGCCCGATGTATTACATTACAAATGGTCTTCGCAAAAAGTGGCTCGCCGTTTTATTTGCAATTTTTGCAATGATTGCATGTCTCGGCACGGGAAATGCAACGCAGTCAAACTCTATCGCGGTTGCGCTTGATAGCACCTTGCATATCGCGCCGTGGATTACGGGCGTGGTACTTACGGTTATCGCAGCGGGCGTTATTCTCGGTGGTATGCGCCGTATAGCCTCAGTCAATGAAAAGCTAGTTCCGTTTATGGCGGTTTCTTATGTTGCATGTGCGCTACTTTCGCTTATTTTATGCATCGACAAAGTTCCTGCAGTATTCGGCCTTATTTTTAAAGAAGCATTCAACTTAAAAGCTGCAGGTGGCGGTGTTGCAGGCTACGGCATTATGACCGCGATGCATTATGGTTTTTCGCGTGGCGTATTCTCAAATGAAGCAGGTCTCGGAAGCGCGCCCATAGCTCACGCAGCATCGAGCACAAAAGAGCCGGTAAAACAAGGACTTTGGGGTATGTTTGAGGTATTCTTCACGACCATCATTATCTGTACGTTTTCTGCACTCATTATTCTTTCTTCCGGTCTTTGGAATACGGGCGATTATCAAGGGGCAGCGCTTAGTATTGCGGCATTTAATTCTGTTATTCCGGGTTTAGGCGGAATCGGCGTTACGGTAGCAACTGTATTTTTTGCACTTTCCACCATATTAGGTTGGGCGTATTACGGCGAAGTATGTGTACAGTATTTAATGCCGAAGGCAAAAAAAGCAGTTATTTTCTACAGATGTTTGTATGTTGTTATGGTATTTGTGGGCGCAGTTGGAAATCTCGAATTCATCTGGAGTATTTCAGAAACGATGAATGGCCTTATGATTATTCCAAATATGATTGGTGTTGTTGGGCTTTCCAAGGTGGTCATTCAGCATACGAAAGAATATTTTAATAAAAAACTTTAAAGTAGTATATGAAAAAGCGTGCTAAGGTACGCTTTTTTTGTTGCCTTTTTATTGAAAAGAAGGGGAAAATGTGGTAAAATAAAAAGAAGAGATTGGAAAAGATGTATCGGCTTCTTCATATACTGTTTGGGAGAAGGTATACTTTGCTTCCTTTCCATAAAACAGCGTTTTGAAAAGGAAAACCAAGTATAAACTCAATCTTTTGTGTTCTCAAAAGAGGTGAAGATATGGGAAAAAACAACAAACGACCGCTTAGTTGGGTCAAACTCGACAACGCGGCGAAAATATATCCTGCGGCGAGACGAAAAAACTGGAGTAATGTATTTCGTCAGTCTGCAACGCTTAACGAGGAAATAGACAAAACCGTGCTTTCTTCGGCGCTCGAAATTGTGGTGAAACGGTTTCCGACTATCGCTGCACGGCTCAGAAAAGGTGTGTTTTGGTATTACCTTCAGGAAGTGGAATTCCCGCCTGAAATTTTAGAAGAATACAGTTATCCGCTTGTCTTTATGAGCAGACGCGAAATGCGTCAATGCGCGTTTCGTGTCATCGTGTATAAAAACCGCATTGCGGTTGAATTTTTCCACTCGCTTACCGATGGAACGGGAGCACTGGTGTTTTTGAAAAATTTGGTGGCGGAGTATTTAGAGCAAAAATACAAAATCGAGATTCCGTGCGAGCATGGCATCGTGAAGAGAAGTGAAAAACCGGATCCTGAGGAGCTAGAAGACTGTTTTTCCAAAATTGCAGGCGAAGTTTCCCTTGCGCGAAAAGACACAAACGCGTGGCATATGAGTGGCGAGATAGAGCCAAAAGGTTTTTTAAATCTTACGTGTATGAAACTTCCCGTAAAAGATGTGCTCGAAAAGGCGCATGAATATCACGCTACGCTCACGACCTTTTTAAGCGCTGTGATGATGAAAGCACTCCTTGATCTGCAAAACGAAAAGGAGCCCGTGCGTAAAAAACAAAAACGAATCAAACTTTTGATTCCTATCAATTTGAGAAAATTATTTCCGTATAGAACGCTTAGAAATTTTGCTTATTTCACAATTCCGGAACTTGACCCCCGTCTTGGCGACTATACGTTTGAAGAAATTGTGAAAGTGATTTATCACAAGATGGGCGCGGAGAACACGCAAAAACATATGAGTCGCGTGATTTCCACAAACGTGAACGACGAAAAGAATCTGCTTTTAAGAATTGTTCCGCTTCCTATCAAAAATGCGGTGATGAAAGCGGTGTTTGACAGTGTCGGCGAGAAAAAAGCTTGCCTTACGCTTTCAAATTTAGGCCTTGTAACTTTGCCTGAAATGATGAAGCCGTATATCACTCGAATGGACTTTATTTTAGGGGTGCAGGCAGATGCACCCTATAACTGTGGCGTTTTATCTTATGGCGATACGGTGTATGTAAATTTTATTCGTAATATTTGTCCGCCCGAACTCGAAAAACATTTCTATCTCGTTTTAAAAGAGATGGGAATCGAGGCGGTTTTAGAAAGTAACAGAAAGGGAGGGGCGTAATATGTACTGTATCAAATGTGGAGCAAAACTGGAAAAAAGTGAAGCAGTATGTCCACTTTGCAACATGCAAGTATATCATCCTGACATAGAAATTGAAGCAGAAAAACAGTTGTTTCCCTATGGGAAAATGCCTGAAATGAAACATCGTTCAAATGCATTTAACGGTGCGTTGATCATTATGTTTTTTGTTCCGATTGTGGTGTCGTTTCTGGCGGATTTCCAATTTGACGGTGTGTTTGAGTGGTTTGGTTATGTGTTTGGTGCACTCCTTTTAGGATACATCACGTTTGCGCTTCCGTTATGGTTTGAAAAGCCAAACCCCGTGATTTTTACGTCGTGCGTGTTCATAGGCGCGATCGGCTATCTGCTCTACATAAATATTGTTACGGGCGGAAACTGGTTTTTGACATTTGCTTTTCCTGTGGCAGGCGGTTTTGGAGTGATTATAACCGCCGTTGTAACGCTGATTCATTATCTCAAAAAGGGGAAACTTTACATCTGGGGCGGCGCCTTTATGCTCTCCGGTGCGTTTTTGCTTTTGATAGAGTACTTAATGACGATTACGTTTCCGATTTCTTTTATCGGTTGGTCACTTTATCCGCTTTCGGTGTTTGTTTTGGTTGGGGGACTTCTTCTTTTTCTCGCAATCAACAAATCTGCGCGCGAAGTGATGGAACGGAAACTATTCTTTTAAATGAAACGAGAGGAGAACTTCTATGCAAAAGAAAATTTCAGAAAAAGCAATGAAAATTATCAAAAAAATGCAGCAGGGCGAACTCAATGAAAGCGTGATATATGCGGAAATTGCGAAATTCGCCAAGGGCGAAGAAAACAAAAAAACACTTCTTCGTCTTGCGTCAGAAGAAAGAGCGCATTATGAAATCTGGAAAAATTATACGGGATTAGAATTAAAGCCACAAAAAAGAAAGATTTTCAAATATAAACTGCTGGCGAGAATTTTAGGCTTTACTTTCACCGTAAAACTCATGGAAAACGGCGAAGAAAATGCGCAGAAAGAATATGACATTTTGCGCGCTGAAGTAGAAGAAAGCGAAAAAATCAGAAAAGAGGAAGAAGAGCACGAAGCGGCGCTCCTTGAGATGCTTGATGAAGAACGCCTTCAGTACGTGGGCAGTATGGTGCTTGGCATGAACGATGCTTTGGTTGAGTTAACGGGGTCGCTCGCCGGTTTTACCTTTGCAATGCAAGACACGCGTCTCATCGCGCTATCCGGTCTTATCATGGGAATTTCTGCAACGCTCTCAATGGCGTCGAGTGAATTTTTGGCGGCAAAAAGCGAAGGAAGAACAGATGCATTTAAATCCTGTGCTTACACGGGCGTTGCGTATTTGATTACCGTGGCACTTTTAATTGCGCCGTACCTTCTTTTTGAAAACACGCAGTTTATGGCGGCGCTGTTTTCTATGATTTTAGTGGTTGTGCTCATCATCGCAGGATTTACCTATTATATCTCCGTTGCAAAAGGAGAAAGCTTTAAACCGCGCTTTTTAGAGATGTTTTTTATCAGCATCGGCGTCGCGATAATTTCGTTTGTTGTTGGTATTTTAGCAAAAAGTTTTTTGGGCGTTGATTTATAATTTTCGCATGGAGAGGAATGTTTTACGCCCTTTTATACATTGCCAGGGACGAAAGTAGTGAAATGAGCGGTGCCAATTATTGTGGAAAGAAGTGAGTGAAATGAAAAAAGTATTGGTGATTGGATGCCCCGGTATCGGAGCACAAGAATTTGGACGAGAATTGAGTAAAAACACGGGAATTCCTTATCTTGATACAAGCGAGGCGTATAGAATTACCGAAGAAGATCTTGCCGAAAATAAGCATATTCCTTTTTCGGAACGAGTGCGCAAAATGATTCAAAAGCCGATGTGGGTTGTTGCAAGTTTCGGTGATTTAGAAGTACTTTTAGAGGAGTGCGACACAGTTTTCTTTTTGGATTATCCTCGTCAGTTGTGTGGCGAGCTCATAAAGTCAGGTCCGTACGCGAAAGCCACTTGGGGCGTGGTAGTAAGGTTTCATATGAATAAAAGGCCTGAAATTTTAAAACTTATGGAAAAATATTCAGAAAAGAACATCATCGTACTTAAAAACGAAGAAGATAAAAAAATATTTATGCAAAAAATGAGGAGAGACACTTTGGATAAAAAATTTTCTACGCAATACTTAAATTTTTACAAGTGGATTCAGGAGACATATATATCTAATGACCAACTCGAAAAAATGCAAATTCAACATAAAAAAATCGAAAAGTATTCAGGTGTACTTTTGATGGGGATATTTGTTTTGCTCATACTTTGTGCTCTCATTGGCGTAGTAGGACTGTTTACCCCGTGGAGAAAAATACTATGGATATTTTTGCCGTTGGCGCTTGTGTTCTTTGTATTAGCATGGTTAGTAGCGGATATACCTTTTAAAAAAGAGAAGTATTTGAAAGCAGCAAAAGACATACAACAAGCTGATCGGATATTTTTGGAGGGGAAATATCCTTGCCATCTTGTTGTAGCCGGATACCACTATTATCTAGCGCAACAGTCCAGATATGAGCAGGCAGAAGAAAGAATTGAAAAGTTGCTGGAAATACCTGAATTTTTAGATTATTTTAGTGAAAATGGGTTGGCGTATACAGAAGAACTAATTTCGCAGTCGACACTGTATTTTTCTGAATATTTTAGAAAATTTGTTACAGAGTACTATGGACAGCGTTTGAAAAAAATGGAAGACTATGAATTGTTTTACGGAAGCAATACATATATGTTTGATAATCAAATCAATGCATATGATAACATTCCTATTAGGGAAATCCAAGAAGGCGATTCGTATTCGCTGGCAGAACAACACCATGTTAATTGGTGCTGGGGGAATGAAGAGAGCAGAGAATTGTTTAAAAAGTATTATTTGGATGAAGAAGTAATGGTTGGTTATCAAAAAGCACATAACAAGACAGCAAACTTCTATGCAGCAAATCCAGAGGTTTATGTGGTGCCTAGTAGATGTTCGGGTATCTTTTGGCGTATTGTAGAGACTGTATTTGCAGAAAAACTTGCAAGAACGACAGAAAAAAGTGAGTGACTGTATCATTTTGAACAGAACACTTTGAAAAAATATAATAGTAACTTTGCGCTGTGCACAAACTATAAGAAAAACGAAGGAGTTTTTCTATGTGTACAGCGATTTCTGTTTTGGCAGGGAAAGAACATTATTTTGGCAGAAACTTAGATTTTGAATATGGGTTTGGCGAGAAAATCATCATCACGCCGAGGAATTTCCCTTTTTCATTTCGAAACGGAGAAGTGCGAAAAAAACACTTTGCAATCATTGGCGTGGGAATTTTAAAAAACGGTTATCCTTTATATTTTGACGCGGTAAATGAAAAAGGGCTCGCGATTGCAGGGCTTCGTTTTCCGGGAAACTGCATGTATTTTCCGCCGAAAGCGGGAAAAGAAAATGTGGCATCCTTTGAACTCATTCCGTGGGTTCTTTCTCAATGCGAAACGGTTTTAGAGGTAAAAGAAAAACTAAAGAACCTCTCTATCACAAACGAGGCGTTTTTAAAAACACTTCCGCCGTCACCACTCCACTTTATCATCGCAGACAAAACGCAGACAATCACGGTGGAGCAGACAAAAGAGGGGCTTTTTATTTTCGACAATCCTACCGGTGTTTTAACCAACAATCCACCGTTTCCTATGCAAATGTTTTCTTTAAACAATTATCTTTCGCTTACACCAAAAGAGCCGGAGAATCTGTTTTCTGAGCGGCTTTTTCTTGCGCCTTATAGCCGGGGGATGGGAGCAATTGGCCTTCCGGGCGATTTATCCTCCGGATCCCGCTTTGTAAAAACTTGTTTTTTAACGCAAAATGCGGTTTGGGATGAAGAAAACGCAAAAAATGTGCATCAGTTTTTGCATATTTTATATTCGGTGTATCAGATAAAAGGTGCGGTCGAAGTGAAGAGTGCGTTTGAAATCACACATTATACAACCTGCGTAAACACAAAGAGCGGCATCTATTATTACACAACTTATGGAAACAGCACGGTCAATGCAGTGGATTTGTTTTTGGAAGATTTAGAGGAAGCCTCTCTCATCATTTACGATTTTATAATATCTCAAAATATCCAAATACAAAATAAAAAGGAACTGTGATATTCACAGTTCCTTTTCTTATTTAAAAATTGCTTCACATCTGTAAATGGGCATTCCCATTTCAGAGAACATCGTTTCATATTCCGTCATCACATTTTCCGTAAAATCTGATTTGTGCAAATCAAGAGAAATGTTTTTTAGTTTCATTCCGAAATCGGAAAAAGAATTTAAGGAAAACTCAAATAAATCCTTGTTGTCGGTTTTAAAATGAATTTCGCCGTTTTCCTTTAAAAGCGTTTTCCAGAGCGTAAGTTTTGTTGCGTGGGTGAGTCTGCGCTTTGCATAACGCTTTTTCGCCCACGGGTCACAAAAGTTTATGTAGAGAACATCTGCCTTTGTTTCCGTTTGAAACCCTTCTAAAATGGTGGCATCACCTGCTAAAAACTTTACATTTTTAATGCCTTCGTTTTTGATTTTTTCTGAGGCAAGAACTAAAACATTTAAATTTTTCTCGATGGCGATAAAGTTGATGTTGGGGTGTTTTTTTGCCATTCCCGAAACAAATCCGCCTTTTCCGCAACCGATTTCCAGATGCAGAGGCTTTTCGTCGGAAAAAACGCTCTTTAAATTTCCGTTATATTTAAAAATGTCGTCAATCAACACGGGACTACATGCATCAAGTCGTTCTGAAAGATGCTTTTTTCTGCGCATTCTCATATGTAAATCTCCTTTAATTATCGTAAGTATACTATACTATAAATTGTGTAAAATAGCAATTCTTTTTTTGTTGCAAAATGGAAAAGAATATGATAAAATAAACTTGTATGAATTTGGAATTCAGGAGGAAACCATGGATATTTTTATGATTTTAAGCCTCATCGGCGGACTAGTTTTGTTCCTTTACGGAATGGAAATGATGGGCGGCGGGCTCAAAAAACTTGCGGGCGGAAAACTCGAATCTGTTTTAGCAAGACTCACTTCAACCAGATGGAAGGGCTTTTTACTTGGCCTTGTTGTAACTGCAGTCATTCAATCGTCCTCTGCAACAACCGTTATGCTGGTTGGTTTTGTAAATTCAGGTATTATGCGACTTGGACAAACCATTAGTATTATCATGGGCGCAAATATCGGTACAACAGTTACATCGTGGCTTCTTAGTACGGCGGACATTCAAGGAACGCAGCTCGTTTTAAAACTTTTAAAACCCGATTCCTTTACCCCGGTTTTGGCGCTCATTGGTCTTTTGATGACGATGACGGCTAAAACGGATAAAAGAAAAAATACCGGCGAAATTTTAATTGGATTTGCGATTTTGATGTTCGGCATGGATATGATGAGTGGCGCTGTTGAAAGCCTTCGTGATAACGAAACGTTCACCAATCTTTTAACCATGTTCTCTAACCCCATTATGGGTATTTTGGTTGGTACGGTGTTTACGGCGATTATCCAGTCATCTTCTGCATCGGTCGGTGTTTTGCAGGCGTTATCCATTTCCTGTATCATTCCGTATTCTACTGCAATCCCGGTAATTTTAGGTCAGAACATCGGAACGACGATTACACCAATCATCTCTGCTATCAGCGGAAATACAGATTCCAAGCGTGTAGCGATGACATGTCTTTATATTAAAATGATTGGCGTCATAATCGTCGCAGGAATTTTCTATCTGTTAAATTCCATCATTGGTTTTGACTTTATGACGCAAAAAGCAGGCGCGATGGATATTGCGGTAATTCATACGTTATTCAATATATTCTCGACTGTGATTTTAATTCCGTTCTGCAATCAGTTTGAAAAATTGGCAGTAAAAACCATAAAGAGCAAGGAACAGGAAAAAGAAACGGACGTATTTGACACCTTAGACGAGCGTTTCTTAGAAGTTCCGGCGTTCGCTGTGGAGAAGTGTCGCGAACTTGTTTGTGACATGGCGGTGATTTCAAGTGAAGCCTTTGAAAAAGCAGCGACGCTTCTTGATAACTTTAATATCGCAGGATTTGAGGCGGTAGAAGCACTTGAAAAAAGAATTGACAAATATGAAGATAAAACCAGCACTTACCTGGTAAAACTTGCAGCAAAACAACTGTCTTCGAAAGACAGCAGAATTGTCACAGAACTTCTTCACTGCATTGGTGATTTTGAACGTATTTCTGACCATGCATTAAACATTGCAGAGGCTGCAAAAGAAATTTATGATAAGGAAATCCAATTCTCCGAAAAAGCACAGGCAGACCTTAAGATTATTACTGCGGCGGTATCGGAAGTGTTATCCTTTGCAACAAAGGCGCTAAAAGAAGAAGATTTGGTTGCTGCGAAAAGCGTAGAACCTTTAGAGCAGGTTATTGACCGTTTGAAGAGAAAAATCAAAAACGGTCATATCACAAGACTTCGTCAGGGCGATTGTACGATGGAACTTGGATTTATTCTCTCCGACCTCTTAACAAACTACGAACGTGTGGCAGACCATTGCTCGAATATTGCGGTTTGCTTAATTGAGATTGACCATGATTCTTTTGAAACACACGAATATTTAAATCAGCTCAAAACGGGCGGAGAAGCAGAGTTTGGCGAAATGTATCAGGCGTTCAAACAAAAATATCATATGGAATAAAAATAAGGGGATTTCAAATTCGAAGTCCCCTTATTTTTTTGTGTTAAAATTTCTCAAAAAAAGAGAAAATTGTATGGACAAGAAGGCTTGAATTTGGTATAATATAAATAGTATGATAAAATAGTAGTAGTGTTGGTGAAAATTCGATGAAAATTGATGAAATTGTGAAAAAAGAAACAATCTATATTACGACCGTTGTGGGACTTTTGAGCATTTTATTGCAGGCTGTTTTTCTCGTTTTTTTTAAGTGGGATTACACGGTTTTGCTTGGCACGATTTTAAGTTCTGTAGCAGGCGTCTTCAACTTTTTCCTTTTAGGAATTACGGTGCAAAAAGCAGTGGTGAAAGAGGAGAAAGCCGCAAAGAAAACGATGGAGGTATCTCGTCTTTACAGAATGCTTTTTATGGTGGTTGTTGTTTTAGTCGGCGTAAATGTACCGTGCTTTTCGATGTGGGCAGTTGTGATTTCTTTATTTTTCCCCCGAATTGCAATTGCATTAAAACCGGTGTTTGATAAAAACAGAAAGTAAATTTCCGTTTTGGAGGTAGACATATGAAAGAGAAAAAACTTTCGTTTTTGCTCCTTGACATCTTTTATATTGCGCTGATGATTCTGCCGATTGCGGCAGGAATTCTTTTAAAGGTTCTTACCACGCCGCTCGCAGAAGGAATCGAGATTTCCGGCGCACAGATTTATTTGACCGTGCCGTTTTTTGTGCAGGATTTGGTCGTTACAAGCGCGCAGATTAACTCTTGGCTTGTGGTGATTTCTGTCTTCGGACTTTGCCTTTTTTTAACGCACGGTTTAAAAACGCAAAATGTTTCCGTCCGTCAGCATGTGGCGGAGTGGATTGTAGAAAAAGTCAATGGCTTGGTACAGCAAAACATGGGAGAGTATTTTATAGGGTTTGCACCTTTTATTGCTGCTATGATCGGTCTTTCGGCGTTTTCAAGCCTTCTGTCCCTTTTGGGACTTTTCCCGCCGACGTCGGATTTAAATGTTACGGCAGGCTGGGCAATTGTAACGTTTGTGCTCATTACGTATTATAAATTAAAATGCGGCCCCTTACATTACCTGAAAGGTATAGCGAGCCCCGCACTTTTAACGCCTTTAAACGTAATCGGTGAAATTGCAACACCCGTTTCCATGGCATTCCGTCATTACGGAAATGTTCTCTCTGGCTCTGTTATTTCCGTTTTGATTGCAGCAGGACTTCAGGGCTTATCCCACATCGTTTTAGGTTGGCTTCCCGGATTTTTGGGAGAATTTCCGCTGTTTAGAATTGGTATTCCGGCTGTTTTGTCCATTTACTTTGATATCTTCAGCGGATGTCTTCAGGCATACATTTTCGCAATGCTTACGATGATGTATGTTTCTGATGGTTTCCCGATGGAAGAGTATTTTAAAAAGAAAAATAAAAATAAAAAATATACGCAGGAGGTAATTTAACATGTTAGAACTTGCAATTGGTATCATTTTAGGAGCGTGCGCTTTAGGCGCAGGAACGGCAATGATTGCCGGTATCGGACCCGGTATTGGTGAAGGTAATGCTGTTGCAAAAGCCTGTGAAGCAATCGGCCGTCAGCCGGAATGCAAAGGCGATGTGACAAGTACGATGCTCATGGGTTGCGCAATCGCAGAAACAACCGGTCTTTATGCGCTGGTTATTGCAATTCTCTTAATCTTCGTTGCACCGAACCTTTTGGTGAACATTTTATTAAATGCACTCAAATAAGCAAGGAGAAAAAGAATGGTACAATCTTTAGATGTCATTTCTGTCAACTTGTGGAATATCGTGATTTCGCTTTTAAATCTTTTGATTCTTTTTTGGGGTGTGAAGAAATTTTTGTTTAAACCCGTGAAAAAGATTTTGGAAAAAAGAAATAACGAAATCAACGCGCAGTATGAAAAAGCAAGCGAAGCAGAAGAAAAAGCAATAAAGAGCAAGCAAAAATGGGAAGAAACCCTTTCCGGCGCGAAAAATGAAGCCGATTCCATTTTGACTGCCGCTACGGAACATGCAAAGAGACGTTCTGAAAAAATTGTGGAAGAAGCAGAAGAAAAAGCTGCTTCTATGGTTCGTCATGCAGAAACCGAGGCAGAACTTTCCTACAAAAAAGCGCAGGGAAAAATCAAAGAAGAAATCGTTTCTGTTTCAGAAGTGCTTACTGAGAAAATGCTTGGCCGTGAAATTAACGCCAAGGATCATAAAAACTTAATCGATTCCTTTATCGAGGAAATAGGTGATGGCGATGACGGAAGTAAGTAAAGAATACGCTAGCGCACTCTTTATGCTTGCGTGCGAAAAAGAGAAGAGAAGCGAATATAAAGAAGCGCTTATGGTTTTAAAAGACGCGTTTTTAAAAGAGCCCGAGTATCTTTTGTTTTTAGCGTCTCCCTCAATTCCGCTTTCAGAAAGACAGGAAGCGATAAAAAGTGCTTTTTCAGGTCGTGTTCCTGAAGATGTGCTTTCATACCTTTTGCTTTTGTGCGAAAAAGGGAGAATTGACTGCTTTTTAGATTCTGTAGAGGAATTTTGCGTGCTCTTTGATGCATCGGAAAAAGTGATGAATGCAAAAGTCACAAGCGCAGTAGAACTCTCTGAAGAAGAAAAGCAAAAACTTTTAGCAAAACTTGAAAAAATGAGCAAAACGAACGTAAATATTGAATATACTTTAGACCCTTCCATCCTCGGCGGTCTCGTTGTTGAGATGGATGGAAGAGTGTTAGACGGTAGTTTAAAAAGCCGTTTGCGTGATATAAAGGATGTGATGAACGGATGAATACAAGACCGGAAGAAATCAGCAGTATCATCAAAGAACAGATTAAAAATTATCAGTCCCGTGTCGAAATGAAAGAAACGGGAACGGTTATTTTGGTTGGCGACGGAATTGCGAAGGTGTACGGACTTTCTGCTTGTATGTCGAGTGAACTTTTGGAGTTTGAAGACGGAAGTTTCGGTATGGCGCAGAACTTAGAAAGCGATACCGTATCGGTTGCACTTCTCTCAAATGAAAATGATATCCATGAGGGTTCTCAGGTAAAAAGAACGGGAAAAGTCCTTTCCGTACCCGTAGGCGAGGCGCTTTTAGGAAGAGTTGTCAATACACTTGGTCAGCCTATCGACGGAAAAGGCCCGATAGACGCAACCGAAATGCGCCCGGTAGAATCCGAAGCGCCCGGTATCATCGAAAGAAAAAGCGTATCGGTTCCGCTGCAGACGGGTATCAAGGCGATTGACAGTATGATTCCTATCGGCAGAGGTCAGCGTGAACTGATTATCGGTGACCGTCAGACCGGTAAAACTGAAATCGTTATTGATACGATTATTAATCAGAAAAATACCGATGTCATCTGTATTTATGTTGCCATCGGTCAAAAGAACAGTTCCGTGGTGCAGCTTGTTAACAACTTAACTGCAGCCGGCGCTATGGAATATACGATTGTTGTTTCTGCATCGGCTTCTGAATCGGCTCCGCTTCAGTATGTTGCGCCGTATTCGGGTTGTGCAATGGCAGAATATTTCAGAGAACAGGGAAAAGACGTTTTAATTATTTATGACGATTTGTCAAAGCACGCGGTGGCATACCGTGCCTTATCTCTACTCATTCGTCGTCCCCCGGGTAGAGAAGCATATCCCGGCGATGTCTTCTATTTGCACTCAAGACTTCTTGAACGTGCGGCATGTGTAGCACCGGAATTTGGCCGCGGCTCTATTACCGCACTTCCGATTATCGAAACCCAGGCGG
>JAZRET010000073.1:0-4735 GCA_045660945.1 Congzhengia sp. | reverse complement strand
CATTGACTATCTTGAAAAATATCCGTGGCTGAACAGCCACATAACGCAAGCCGCAGAAGAAGTCATAAAGCAGAATGAGAAAAAGCCGGACGATGAATGGAACGTATCGGACGATAGGGCAATGGTGATTGCCGAAAACGAAGTCAATTCGGTTTATGAATACGTCGCATTTCAGGATGCGGTAGATAGCGGAAAGACAAGAAAAACGTGGAACACGATGCTTGATAGCAAAGTCCGGCATACACACGCAGATATTGAAAGCCTTACAATTCCGATTATGGAACGGTTTCAGGTTGGTGCTTACGAAATGTATCAGCCAAAAGATTCATCGTGTGGTGCTGGAATGGAAGAAATCGCCGGTTGCCGGTGTTGGTGTACTTACTCATGAAATATATCCTTCTTTGTGGTAGTAACCACGAAAAAATTGACGGCGTACCACGGCAACTTGTAAATATCGGCGGCGAAAGATTGTTGGACAGGACAATCCGGCTGTTAAAACAGAACGGAGTGACGGACATATCAATAACCGCTACGGACGATGCTTTTAATACTTGCGGCGTTCCTGTTATCAATTATCAGAGTGTAGATAATGCTAATACTTGGGTGAATTGCTTTTATCCAACAGATGAACCTGTTACATACATTTTTGGCGATGTTTTCTTTTCACCGGACGCAATCAAAAAGATAGTTGAAACGAAAACAGAAAGCGTAGAGTTTTTTGGAAGTGCGCCGCCTTTTGATAGTCGGTACTCTAAGAAGTGGGCTGAACCGTTCGCCCTTAAGGTAGTTGATACGGATTATTTCAAACAATGTATTGCAAAGGTGAAAGAGTTAAAAGCACAAGGGAAATTCAAACGTGATCCGATTGCGTGGGAAATGTGGCAAGTGGTTAAAAACACGCCGCTGAATTATATCTATTACGGCAACTACACGGCAATAAATGACTACACTTGCGATATAGATGAAGAAAAAGATATAGCCGCATTTGAAAAGATTGCAGAGTGCGAAAACGCACAAGTAAGATATCTTATCCATGCTACACCGAAACGAATGTGGTATGTAGAGAATTATCTAATTCCTTCCATGTTTGAACAGGGCATAGATTATGTCGATGTTTGGGAAGATGTTGACAACGAAGGCAACCTAATGTCTTGCATGAAGTCATTTGAGGAATGTGGTCAATATCAGGGCGGTACATGGCATTTACAAGATGATGTAATTATCAGCCGGAAATTTGCAGAGGTCACATCGAAAGGCGGTAGCGAAATCATTTGTGGTTTTATTTGCCAACAGTTTGTTATGCCGCATATGCAATATTCATTTCCTTGCATATACATCCCGAACAGATATGCTTCTGGATGTGCAGAATGGTTTTTTAAGCCACGGCAACAGGAGCGTTTTAATAACTTCATTCACAGGCGAAAATGTGATGATGAAGTATTCATGGCATACGCAAGTGAAATGAAATTACCATACAAAAACTTAAATCCTTGCTTAGTAGATCATGTTGATTATCTTCTTGGCGGCTCGGTTGCAAATCATGACAGATTTGAAAAGCAAATAAGAGCAAAGTATTGGGAAGATGAAGATTTGGTAAAGGATTTAGCGGTTAGATTAGCGAATCGGTAACGGTTCGCTTTTTTAATACATAAAAATAAGCAACTGTGCGATAAACAGTAAACATTCAGCCGATGCGACCGGCGTAAATAAGCGTGAATGGGTAGGAGGTAAAAATGACAAGAGAACAGGCAAAGAGCAACCTTGTTTCATTCGGCGTTGCTGAACCAACAGACGAACAGATTACGAATTATCTGAACTCTGTAAACGGCGAAGTCAAACGTGAAAAGGACAGGGCAGACAAGTACAAGTTGGATGCTGACAAATCGGCAGAACTGCAAAAGAAACTTGACGAGATCGCGAACCAAAACCTTTCCGAAGTGGAAAAAGCGAACAAAGCGACAGAAGATGCGCTCGCTCAAGTAGCGGCGTTGCAGAAACGCATTGATCGCGCTGAACAGTTAAAGGCACTTGCGGAAAAAGGGATAACGGGCGAACAGGCAGAGAAGTTGATTTCCGAAGATGGAAAACTTGACTACGAAATCTTAGGTCAGATTATCTCCGACAGAGAAACCGCGGCGAAGGCTGCAAAAGAACAGGAAATTGCTAACAATCAGGGCAATCCTGGCGGTGGTCAGGCGGGTGGAGCAGATGATCCAAACGCTAAACCAGAAGATGTTAAAAACGCCGAAACGCTTGTGTTCGGTGTTGCGCCGCAAAATGCGGCAGATGTTCAAAATTACTACAAATAAACAAGGAGGAAAACAAAATGGGCGCACCTATCGTAAAAGAGTTTGGGCAGAATGAAACTTGCCTTAAATTTTTCCCTTATCAGGGCGCAGCGTGTCTTGTTCCGGCAACAGGCGTAGTAGCAGATGCTAACGGATACAAGATCGTTAAAGCGGGTACTCCGTTCCCGTCAAATGACGAGGATTGCTTGGGTTATCTGCTTACAGATGTTGATGTAACTCAGGGTGATGCACCTGGCACTTATGTTTATGAGGGCGTACTTGATCCCGCTAAACTTGCTGCCAACAGCATTATCGTAACCGATGCAGCGAAGGCACACACTCCTCGCGTAACTTTCTATGAGGAAGCATACAAGAGCGGTGGAACTTCCACATCCACAAGTTCATAAGAAGGAGGTAGAGAATCATGGCATTACCGTTGAAAGATGCGTTTACCGCAAGGGCAATCGGCACGGCATGGGATTCCTATAAGGCTTCTCTGGCTCTGCCGCCTTATCTTGGTCGTTCCTTTTTTGGAACACAGAAAAAGACAGGTCTTGACCTGAAATATATCCTTGGAGAAGATGCTGTTCCCCGTGAACTGAAAGGATCTAACTTCGATGCACAGGCACCGTTGAGAGAAGGCATCGGCTTTAAGACTATCGAACAGAATATGCCGTTCTTCCGTGAAAGCTACATGGTAACGGAGAAAGAGGAACAGGATTACATGACTTTCATGAACTCTGTTGATAACTCTCAGGCTAACGATGTTCTTGCAAGAATTATGAAGAACCCGCTGAATCTTATTCAGGGCGCAAATATCGTTCCTGAAAGAATGATCTGGCAGTTGCTTGCACCTACTGATGGTATTCCTAAGATCACGATTGCCGTTGATGGAGATTATTCCGGCAAGGCTTACGCGATTGATTATACGCCTGATAATGGCGTAGCGTACAAGTCTACCAACTTCATCAACATTACCGGAACGGCTAACAACAAGTGGTCTGCTCCGTCTACTGCTAAACCGCTTGCGGACCTTGTAGCAGCACAGGAACAGCAGATGGCTAACCACGGTCAGAACCTTACCACGTTTGCAATGAACCTCAAGACCTGGAAACAGCTTGTAAATGCTGAGGATACAAAGAAACAGGTACTTGGTGCAATCGCATACAACGCTGGTATTGCAATCAAGGATTCCGATGTTAAGTCCTTCCTTCTGGATAACTACGGCATTACGATCCTTGTTTACAACAACATTTATGTTAGCGGTACTTCCACCACTACATTCATTCCCGATGGTATCGTTACGGGTATTTCTCAGGGCGTTTCCCGTCTTGGTGATGTATTCTATGGTACTACTCCAGAAGAGAGAAGTGGAAATCTTGCACAGGGCAACCTGTCTATCGTTGACACCGGTGTTGCTGTTTACACTTATACTACCGATCATCCGCTTAACACTCATTGCGTTGTTTCCGAGATCGTTCTCCCGTCCTATGAGAACATGAACAGCGTTGTTGTAATGAAGGTTGATTCATAAGCGGAGGTAGAGATATGGTAGCCGAATACACTATCAAAATTGGAGATAGGTATTATAAGGCTGGCGAAACTTTACCTGATACTAATGAGACTAAGGCGGTTTCTACTCCCGAAGTAGAGCCGCCTGTTTCTGAGGTTGAAGAGGTCGCAGAACAGCCGAAACAGAGAAGGCAGTATACCCGCAGAAAGTAAAGGAAGGTGGTTAGTATGAAATATACAGTATTACGCCACTTCACGGATTTACAGGATGATAACTTCCATTATGTAGATGGCGCAACATATCCGCGTCATGGATATACGCCTACGGAAGAACGCATTAAACAACTTTCTGGAAGCAACAATAAACAGGGCGTACCGCTTATTAAGGCGGTAAAAGAAAAGGCGGCAGAAGATGGCACAGGCAATCATAGCAGAAGATTTACAAGAGCAAATAATAGACGATCTGACAGTTGAATTGTCTGACGATGATGCGTTCAACTCTGACATTTTGGAAATCAAGGTTAAGAATGCTATCCGTGAAGTAAGAAGAAAGCGGAATTATCCGGCAAGCTACACAACGGAGATGATCGAAGCAGACTTAGAGAACTACTACGATGTAATTCATGAGTTGGCTATTTATGAGTACAACAAAGTCGGTGCAGAAGGTCAAACATTGCATTCCGAAGATGATGTGCAGAGATCGTGGGTATCAAAGGATGATTTGCTGAAAGGCGTTCACGCTTTTGTTTCTGCTTTGTGATTGCAGAAAGGTGGCAAGTATGGAAAAGGCTAAATGGCTTTTATCCACACTGTTAGGCTTAATTCTGTCATTTACACAGAAATACGGGATCATGATTATTTTAGTCGCGGTTGCAATCATTTTTGATTTCGCAACAGGATTGATAAAAGCAAAAATCAAAGGAGAGATTTCAAGT
>JAZRET010000072.1:0-6633 GCA_045660945.1 Congzhengia sp. | reverse complement strand
AGTGTTACGCCTGCCGCACCAACGATGCTTCTGCCCGGCTCCATAATGATATAAGGAAGGGAAACGCCCAAAGCGTCTGCTTCTTTGTGGAGCACTTTGCTCACGGCTTCTAAATAAGTGTCATACGGGAGTGGATCGTCTTTTTCCGTATAGGTAATACCAAAGCCACCGCCTAAATCGAGTTCTTTTGTAACTGCGCCGCATGCATCCTTGATTTCTTTGATAAACTGCATCATTACAGTTGCCGCCTCGCAGAACGGTTCTACGTCAAAAATCTGGGAGCCGATGTGGCTGTGCAAACCTAAATATTCAATATTTTCGCTAGATACCGCTTTTTTTACGAGACTTAAAGCATCGCCCGTTTCAATGGCTGCCCCGAATTTTGAGTCAATCTGACCGGTTTTGATAAAATCGTGAGTATGCGCATCAATGCCCGGCGTAATGCGAAGAAGAATCGAAGCGGTTTTTCCCTTTTCCTTTGCGAGACTGCTTAAAAGTGCAAGTTCTGCTTCGTTATCTACAATAAATCTTCCGACGCCAAGATCAAGCGCCATTAAAATTTCGTCCGCTGTTTTGTTGTTTCCGTGCATACAAACATGTTCCATCGGAAAACCTGCTTTAAAAGCGGTGTAGAGTTCTCCTCCCGACACAACATCTAAACCCATGCCTTCTTCCATCACGATTTTGCAGATGGCAGTTGTGCAGAATGCTTTGCTGGCGTAGGAAATGTGACCGTTTCCGCCATAGTATTTCTTTAAAGCATCCACATACATTCGGCAGTTTTCACGCACGGTGGTTTCATCTAAAACATAAAGCGGCGTGCCGTATTCCTTTGCTAAAGAGAGCGCGTCGCATCCGCCAATGGAAAGATGATTCTGTTCATTTATGAAAATATGGTTAGAATCAAACATAAAAATCTCCTCAAACTCGATATTCTTTTGTTATTTTAACAAAAATTTTCGCTCGTGTCAATTTATATTTGACTTTTCGGCATTTTGTGCTAAAATTATATGGTAGAAACAGAAAAAACAATACAATTTTTTGGAGGAATTTCCTTGGAAAACAGTTTGAATTTAAGAAATATTGCAATCATTGCCCATGTTGACCACGGTAAAACAACGCTTGTTGATGCGATGTTTAAAAACAGCGGTATTTTTCGTGACAATGAACAGGTTGCAGACCGCGTAATGGATTCAAATGATTTAGAGCGTGAACGCGGCATTACCATTTTATCGAAAAACACGTCCGTGATGCATAACGGCGTAAAAATCAATATTGTAGACACGCCGGGACATGCGGACTTCGGCGGCGAAGTAGAACGTGTACTTGGTATGGTAGAGGGCGTACTTTTGGTAGTAGACGCCTTTGAAGGCGCGATGCCGCAGACACGTTTTGTGTTAAAAAAAGCATTGGAGCTCAACTTAAAACCCATCGTTGTTATCAATAAAATTGACCGCCCGCAGGCAAGATGCGAAGAGGTTATCGATGAAGTTTTGGATTTATTCATTGACCTTGGCGCAAATGACGATCAGGCAGATTTTCCGGTCGTGTATGCTTCTGCAAAGCAGGGCATCTGCGGACTCGAACAAGATGAATTAAAAAGCGATTTAACACCGCTTTTTGATGTGATTTTAGAGCACGTTCCCGCACCTTGCGGAAAGAAAGATGAACCGCTTCAGATTCGCATTGCCAATATAGACTATGATGAATATATCGGTAAAATCGCGGTTGGTAAAGTCGCAAGAGGAACGGCGCACTACGGCGAAACCATCGCGCTTTGCCACACAGACGGCACGGTTTCCAATGTAAAGACCGGAAGAGTGTATACTTTTGAGGGCTTAAAGCGCCAGGAGGTAGAATCCGTTAGTGCAGGCGATATTGTTTGTGTATCAGGTTTAGGCGATATCAATATCGGTGAAACCATCTGTAGTACAGACTGCATCGATCCGCTTCCGATTATCGAAGTTGATGAGCCGACCATTTCCATGAACTTTATGGTAAACAACAGTCCCTTTGCAGGTCAGGAAGGCGATTTCGTAACAAGCAGACACCTGCGCGATAGACTTTTTAAAGAACTTGAAACAAACGTGAGTTTAAAGGTGGAAGAAACCGACAGTGCAGATTGCTTTAAGGTTTCAGGAAGAGGCGAACTTCATCTTTCTATTTTAATCGAAACGATGCGTCGTCAAGGATATGAATTTCAGGTATCGCGACCGCAGGTTATTTTTAAAGAGAAAAACGGCAAAAAATTAGAGCCGATGGAGCGCTTGGTTATCGATGTTCCCGAAGAATTTTCGGGTAGCGTTATCGAAAAACTCAGCATCAGAAAAGGGCAGATGGAAAATATGCAGCCCAATCAGGATGGATATATGCGCCTTGAGTTTTTGATTCCCTCCCGTGGCTTAATAGGCTACAGAAATGAGTTTTTAACAGATACCAAAGGAAACGGCGTTATGAACTCCATTTTAGAGGGGTTTGATGAATATAAAGGCGAAATGGTAACGAGAACAAGAGGTTCCATGATTGCCTGGGAAAGCGGAACAACCGTCTCCTACGGTCTTTTAAACGCTGAACTCCGCGGCGCGCTCTTTTTAGGACCCGGTGTAAAGGTTTATGAAGGTATGATTGTTGGCGAAAATGCAAAGGGCGAAGATTTAACGGTCAACGTCTGCAAGAAAAAACACGTAACCAATATGCGTGCGGCAGGCAGCGACGACACGGTTAAACTCACACCGCCCGTAAATATGAGTTTAGAGCAGTGCTTAGAGTTTATTTCCGATGACGAACTCGTGGAAGTAACGCCTGAAAGCATTCGCTTAAGAAAAAGAATTTTAGCAAAAGCTGATCGTGACAAACTCGCCGGAAGAATGAAAAAACAGAATATGTAAATAAAAAAGAAAAGACATCCTGCGGGATGTCTTTTTTGTTCTTTATAAAGCAAAAAAATCTTTACCTTTTTTTATAAATTACAAGTTCTGGATTTTCTCCGTTTTCTTCATAAGTGCAAACGAGCAGAAAATCCATATTAGCCACAATTCCGAAACATCTGTCGCCTCCGAATTCGCATTCAAGCTGATTGCCGAGATATGTCGCTTTATCATCCAGAAACTTCACAATCTCACCGTTAGGAAGTCGATATTCGAGGTTTACAAAAGTACCGGGTAGAACATTTAAGTTTTCGACCCTTGGCAATCCTTCAATATGAAAAAGTGTGTTGAATTCTTTTATAATCTGCTTTTTGAATTCCTCAAACTTTTTCTTGCCGCCAAGCCCTATATATTGTTTCCAGAAATCCATAGTAAAGTCGCCATCTGAATAACACCATTTGCAGTATTCTTCGTTAAAATCGCCATTTAATTCCTTGCTGATATTTTCATCCTGAAGGGACATACCACAACATTCACAAACCAATTTTTGGGGCGCACCGAGTAAAGTATTGATAGACACATTGAAAAACTTTGATAATAATTTCAGAGTTTCTGTGTTCGGGAGTGTTTCTCCGTTTTCCCAACGTGACACCGCCTGACGGGTAACAAAAACCTTTTCGGCAAGTTCTTCCTGCGACAAACCTTTTTTTGTTCTTAACTCGAGTATAATATCCTTCGTTTCCATACAATCACCACCTCTTTCATATTATATCGTAAGATTCGTTTATAAGCAAGCAACTCGCGGTTGCTTCGACGAACCACACGGTGGTTCTGCGCACCACCTGACATAATAAAAAGACACATAACACAAGTTATGTGTCTTTTTATGGTGGAAGCGGGTGGATTCGAACCACCGAAGCAAGTTGCAACAGATTTACAGTCTGCCCCCTTTGGCCACTCGGGAACTCTTCCATATTTAGTTAAGAAAAAAGTGGAGCTGGCGATGGGACTCGAACCCGCGGCCTGCTGTTTACAAATCAGCTGCTCTACCAACTGAGCTACGCCAGCACATTTATTTGGTCGGGGTTGAGGGATTTGAACCCCCGGCCCCATGGTCCCAAACCATGTGCGCTACCAAACTGCGCTAAACCCCGTCTCTTCAACGGCACTTAATTATGATACCATCTTTCCTCACATGATGCAACTCGAAAAAGTACCTATTTTCAGTGGAAATTTAAAAATAAGACAAAAATACTCTTGTTTTCTTTGAAATAATACTAATTTCTCTTATTTTCTAAAAAGTGAATTACAAATGCCAATCACCAGCACAAAGCCACAAAGACCAAATAATGTATACATAGTTGCCACCAGCGCGGCAAAGGGAATAAAAGAGGTGAAAAAGGCAAACAGGCACAGAAGGAACGCTCGTTTTCCCGATTGTTTTTCAAAAGAGCCGGACAAAACGGAAACACCGGCAGAAGCCGCAGTTGTAAGCATTGCGCTAAACAGGATGGCGGCGCAAAAAAGACGAAGGGCAGGGTATTTTGCGGCTACCAGCGCAAAAAACGGAAGCGCATCGGCTTGTGTCTCGGGAAAAACCACGAGTAGTGTGCTTAAAAGCACGAGTGGAATGGCAATCAAAATGCCGCCCAAAACGCCACCTAAACCGGCACGTTTGGGTGTCTTTGCTACTGTAGCGCAAGGAACTAAAACGGAAGCGGCAGAAACAATGTTATAACTTAAGTATAATAGTCCTGAAAAAAAAGCCTGTGAATTTCCGTGTAAAAGCGTGTTGTGGGGAAGTGTATTTTTGCCCGGCAGGCATAAGATGCAAAGTGTTGTTACGCCGAAAAACATCATCGGTGTTAAGATGGCGTTTAGTCTTGCAAGGCCGTCGACGCGGTTTTTGATAAT
The DNA here is from genome assembly GCA_045660945.1 of Congzhengia sp. Lineage (GTDB taxonomy): Bacteria > Bacillota > Clostridia > UBA1381 > UBA9506 > Congzhengia. The sequence continues at coordinate 1,852 of JAZRET010000072.1, read as the reverse complement.
CCAATAGCAAAGAAGCAAAGACGCTGTTGCTCCAAATATTGGGCGGAGAGAGAATTGTTCGTATAAAAGCGTGCCACAACCGGAAATCATAATGGAGAATGTTACAATCAAAAAGGAAGTACAGATAAAAGACACGGTTTTAGCTAAGCGTTTCGGAAAAAGAAAGGAAAAATAATCGCCCGCATTTTGAAACTGAAACTTTTTGGCATAAAAGCATATCATATATCCAAAAATGGAAAAAGAAATGCCGATGAAAGTGGAGCAAACAACTCCCCAAATACCCCACCGTGAGAAAAATTGAAAGATTTCCTGACCGGATGCAAAACCAGCACCAAAAACTGTTCCGCAGTAGATTAGTGCAATCGTTAAAATTTCTAATATTGTGCGCATAAAAGAGATCCTTTCAAAAGATGGAATTATTATGTAAACCACTGCTTTTTGGCTTGTTTACGCAGTTTTACAGTTGTGTTACAAAGCTCTAAAAAGGGCCAAAATCTGTTGATAACTTGTTGATAATGTTGATATCTTTTCTGAAAATAGCAGTTTTACACATTTTTCACTGTTAAAAACCTTGTGGATAATGTGAATAACATTTTTAAGCAAAATCCTATTTGGTTTACATAATGTTGCTAATTTCCTTGAACTTTTTAGAAAAATTTTCAAAAAAATTCAAGGAAAAAAAGATTGCTATTTTGAAGTGATTGTTGTATAATGAATACATACAGAATTTTATTTCTACATGACGTTTTGATTCTATCATATGAATTGAAAGTTTTAAATTATGACGGAGGCTCGCGTGAACATTCAACTCCCTTTTACAAAAGAGAATATGGAGCCTTTAAAATCAGGCGAAAATATTACGATAAGCGGCGTTTTGTACACGGCGCGTGATGCCGCCCACAAAAGAATGTGTGAGGCCCTTAGTCGCGGAGAAAAACTTCCGTTTGAAATTTCCGGCGCTACGATTTATTATGCAGGACCTTGTCCAAGTAGGCCGGGAGAAGTAATCGGCTCTTGCGGACCGACTACAAGCTCGAGAATGGATGCATACACGCCACGGCTTTTAGACTTAGGGCTTTTGGCAATGATTGGAAAAGGGGACAGAAGTGATGATGTCGTCGATTCTATGAAGAAAAACGGTGCCATTTATCTTGCTGCTATTGGAGGCGCGGGTGCTTTATACAGCGACTGCATCAAAAAAGTGGAAGTCATAGCTTATGAAGATTTAGGGCCGGAATCTGTAAAGCGATTAGAAGTCGAAAATATGCCTGTAACGGTTGTAATTGACCTTCGCGGGAACAACTTATACCGAGAAGAAAAATGAGTAAACAATAGCGATTTTGCGCGTTGATTTGTCTGTGTTGGTGCGCATGCTAAACATATTTTAAGAAAACAGACAGAAAGGGATATAAAAATGGCAAATCAGATCACAAAAGACACAATTATTATGGATGTATTAAGATTAAATCCTGAAACCGCACAGTTCTTTTTAGAAATTGGAATGCACTGCTTGGGTTGTCCGTCTGCAAGCGGCGAATCCGTTGCAGAAGCTTGTGCCGTTCATGGCGAAGATGCAGATGCTTTGGTTGAAAGAATTAATGCATTTTTAGCAGATAACGAATAAAATAGCATTTTAAAACCCCTCCACCTTCGTGGAGGGGTTTTGTTTTTTTATTTCAGGTGAGGGCTTATAAATTTGCCTCGGCAACTTTTATCATAATCGCGCATTCCATACGCTTTTTAAAGAGCGTACAGCCCTGTTCATACACGCCTTTTACAGAGCCTGTTGCGTGATATGCATTTGCCGCGCAACCGCCGCTGCAGTAAAGTCGTGCCCAGCAGTCTTTACATT
>JAZRET010000071.1:0-5751 GCA_045660945.1 Congzhengia sp. | reverse complement strand
GGAATCGCGTTTTATTTGTTCCAACCGGTGCTTTAATGAGTCCAACTGCCGTGCAGCAAGGCGAAAGCATCCCGTCGGTTGCGCACGCGCTTTGTCTCACTGGTTAATCACTTCCCCGAGGTGCACGAAACACCTCGGGATTTTCTTATATTGCGATTCCTAAAAGTGCCTTTTTATGCATATAGTGAATTGTTCTGCAGGAATAACTCATTTTTTCTGCAATCTCTTCCCAGTTGCACCCGTCGATATAGCGATACCGAAGGAGCAGCGCGTGGTTTCCATTTGGCAGTGCATCGATTTTTTCTTCTATCTCTTTTTTATGATGCAACATTTCACTTGTGCGCCTGCAAAGGCGCACTTTTTCCTCTTTCATCTCTTTTTTTAAAGTTTCTGTCATCTCGGACACGTCTCCCGAAAGTGTTTCCGAGAGTGCGAGCATCCGTTTATATTCCTCCGAAAAACGGGCGAGTTCTAACTGTTCGATACGATATTTCCCAAGCCATTTCTTTTTTTCTTCTATGGTCAATTTGCGCCACGTCCTTTATAGGAATATTTTTTTAGATCTTTATGATACTCCTCGCAGGTTTTATAAAAACTGCATTTCCTTTCTTTACACACCATTTCATATAAAACGGTGCAGTTTCCGTTTCGGTAGCCGAAACAATCTGTTTTTACCATTGATTTTTCTTCTGTCATAAATCGCTCCTTTGTTGTCAGTTACGTGTGTGTTTCTTCCTACTCGATCGATCGTTATCTTTAGTTTAACATATTAAATTTAATTTGTCAAGTATATCAAACAAATTTGTTTATTTTGTTAAACATCCCTTGACAAGGCGATTTTCATCTGTTATAATAAACAATATATTAAACTAGGGTGGGTGGCATTATGACAATTGGAGAATTAATTAAGGCATTTAGAGCAGAGCGTAATTTAAATATGGACGAATTCGCAAAAATGAGCGGACTCAGCAAAGGCTATATTTCGATGCTTGAAAAAAATGAAAATCCAAAAAGTAAGCAACCGATTACGCCGACGACAAAAACCCTCACCGCTGTTGCAAAAGCAATGGGGATATCTGTTCCCATGTTAATGGCGCAGCTGCAGGAAGAGGAGCAAAACCTCCCGGGAGGAATGGAGATTTATCCCGTGGAAGAAACGATTCTCCTTCCCGTTGTAGGCGTCGTTCGTGCGGGATTTGGCGGTCTTGCATTTGAATGCGATATGGGTTCTGAAACCGTTGCAAAAGGCACTTTAAGCGGCTATGACTTGAATGACTTTTTCTACCTTCGAGTAAAAGGTGATAGCATGGAACCCCGACTCTACGAAGGCGATCTTGTTTTGGTTCGTCGACAGAGCAGCGTCGACAGCGGCTCTTACGCGGTTGTGACGATTGACGATGAAGAGGGCGTTGTAAAAATTGTGGAATACGATAAAGACACCATCCGTTTGATTTCGCAAAACCACAACTATCCGCCACGTATTTTCACCGGAGAAGATGTGACGAGGATTCGCGTAATTGGAAAAGTGATTGAAAGCAAAAGTAAGTTTGCTTAAAAATAAAATAAAAAAAACGGGACAGGCAAATGCCTGAACCGTTTTTTTATGTTTGCTCTAAATTATTTTTTATCTCTTAAGAACCAGGGAATTTCAACATCGCCGGAAACTGCAGATGTTTTTCCAACTGTTCCTGCTTTTTTGTCAGAGAATAAGCCGCCACCAACAAAGGGGGTGCTTACTGCATCAAAGCCTGTTGCAATAACTGTGATAGAAACTTCGTCTTTCATGTCAGGATCCACAGTTGCACCAAAGATGATGTTTGCATTCGGATCTGCAGCTTCTGTTACCATCATTGCTGCATTGTTGATTTCGAAGAGTCCTAAGTCCGGGCCACCGGTTACGTTAATGAGTACACCACGTGCACCCTCGATAGATGTTTCAAGAAGCGGGCTGGAGATTGCAGCTTTTACTGCTTCTTCTGCACGTTTTTCTCCGGTTGCTCTGCCAACGCCCATGTGTGCAACACCTGTATCTTTCATAACGGTTACGACGTCTGCAAAGTCAAGGTTTACAACTGCGTTACCTGTGATCAAATCAGAGATACCGCGAACACCCTGAAGCAGAACTTCATCAGCCATTTTAAACGCATCAACAAATGTTGTATGCTGATTTGAAATCTGAAGGAGTCTGTCATTGGGAACGGTTACGATTGCATCAACCGCTTCTTTTAAAGCTGCGATACCGTCTTCTGCACGGTCCATTCTCTGTCTTCCTTCAAATGCGAAAGGTTTTGTTACGATACCAAGTGTTAAAACACCCATATCTTTTGCAATCTGTGCAACGATGGGAGCTGCACCTGTACCGGTACCACCGCCCATACCTGCGGTTACAAACACCATATCACAACCGCTGATTGCTGCTGCGATTTCATCATAACTTTCTTCAGCTGCCTTTGCACCCATATCCGGATTTGCACCAGCTCCTAAACCCTTGGTCAGTTTTTCACCAATCTGGATTTTCTGGTTTGCCTGGGATGACAAAAGTGCCTGTTTGTCTGTGTTAATGGAAACGAACTCAACACCGCCGAGACCTGCATCAATCATGCGGTTTACAGCATTGTTACCGCCGCCGCCAACACCAATAACTTTAATTTTTGCAACGTTTACTGCACCATTATCTAAGTCGATCACGCCTGTTTCCTCCTCTTTCGTATGTAATTACAACACACTCGTAATAATATACCTAATAATAGATATTTATATTATAGCATAACAGTATGTAAAATTACAAGTATTTTTATATTTTTTTTGTAATTTTTTTGAATACACGCTCGTTTTTTGTCCTCTTTTGGCGGTTTAATTGGCAGGATTGGTAATCGTCGGCTTATTTTCTGTTTCTGCCGTCTCGGTTTCCTCTGCTTCTTCTTTTGCAGTTTCCCCGCTTGACTCTTTCTTTTCTTCGTCACTTGAAGTCGGTTTCTTTCGGGGGTCTGTTTCCGCTTCTTTCTCAGGTTCTTTAGACGGTTCTGCCTCTTCCTGCTCTTCTTTTTTCTCTTTTTCTTCCCCTTTTTCTTTTTCCTCTTCTTTTGCCTTTTCAGCTTCTTCTCGTTTGCGCATTTCTTCTAATTCCGCTTCGGTATATTTTCCAAAGTAGCCCTTATCTGTCGTTAAATCAAGATAGGTATTCGGACCCGGCTTGATTTGCGGCATAATGGTTTCCATCATTTTGATTTTGCGCTCTAGTGCTTCAGTGCTGTCGAGCGAGCCAAATGTTACCTTCATACCGGATTTTAAGACCAACATAAAGTTTGAAATATCACCGACATAGAATTCTTCAATCTCACTCCAGTGTTTTGTGTTATAAAAACAACGGATATATTCTAAATTCATTTCGAGTGTTTCGTTATCAGATGTTTGAATCATTTTGGCTTGCTCTGCCTTTTTCACATCTACCCCAAACACCAACGGAGCAGGGATGTCTGTTACGTCGTCCGTTTTTTTGAGCACTCTTCCTTTCATCGTGCACACAACAAACTCGTTCGGCGTATCAAAAATCAATTCGGGTTTTGCTTCTTTTACCGTGATTTCCACCCTTGCCAAAAACTTTCTTTTGATGCTTGCTTCTTCTATGTAGGTGATTGAGGTAACACCTTCAATCGCCTTTTTCTTGCTGAATCTAAACACATTTTCACCAAGTTCGATTCCGGAAGCTTCCACGATTTTTTCTCCGGAAATGCGCTTATTTCCTACCACCTGCACTTCCGATATCCCAAACATTGGTGTAAACAAGCCAATGCATAGACAAACGACAATTGCAAAAACTGTGAAAACAAAAATTCGTCTTTGACGGATGATTCTTTTGTAGCGTTCATTGCTCGTTTCTCTTCTTCTGCGCATAGTCATTCTCCTTTATCTGTATCGTTTTACTCTAGCACCTAACGCCAACAAGTTCTTTTCTAAGTCTTCATATCCGCGGTCAATATAATGCGGACAGTCAATCTCTGTCGTTCCATTTGCAGAAAGTGCTGCAATCAAAAGTGCCGCTCCACCTCTTAAATCCGCTGCAGTAACGCACGTTCCGGAAAGCGCATCTTCTCCACATATAACTGCTACGCGTCCGTTTACATTAATTTTTGCGCCCATACGACAAAGTTCTGCTGCAGGTTTAAACCTACTTTCAAAAATAGTTTCCGTGATGATGCTTGTGCCTTCTGCTTTTGTGAGCATCGCCAAAAACAAAGATTGTGCATCCGTTGGAAACCCCGGATACGGCATCGTACGAATTGCCCCGGGTGCTTTTAACCGTTTGGGAGCACTTAAACGAACACACGTTTCTTTTCTTTCTATCACACATCCGCAATCTTCTAAAACCGACAAAATCGCCGAAATATGTTCCGGGCGAATATTTTTGGTTTCAATTTCGCCGCCTGTTGCCGCCGCCGCACAAAGATACGTTGCCGCAACAATACGGTCAGGCATAATGGTGTGCTCTGCCGCCATAAGCGGACGCTTTCCGAAAATTTTAATTGTTGATGTTCCGGCACCCGTTACACGCGCGCCCATCTTATTTAAAAAAAGTGCCAAGTCTGTGATTTCCGGCTCTCTTGCCGCATTTAAAATCACCGTTTCTCCTTCGGCTTCACACGCCGCAAGCATAATATTTTCCGTTGCACCTACGCTCGGAAAATCCAGATGAATAGGCCTTCCTTTGAGCCCGTCTGTTGTTAAGAGCAGATAGCCGTGTTCTTCACGTACTTTTGCGCCAAGTTGTGTAAGCGCTTTGATATGTAAATCAATTGGTCTCGGACCAAGCTCACATCCCCCGGGTGCAGAAATTTTTGCCTGCCCACATCTTGCGAGCACCGCTCCCATAAAAATGACCGATGAACGCAGCTTACGCATCAACTCTTCCGGAATAAAGCATCTACACTCTCCCGTCGTATCCACCATCAGAGCTTCTTCTGTGCGCGTAACCTTTGCGCCGAGACACGTTAAAATATCAATCGTTGTTGTAACGTCCGACAAGTTTGGGCAATTTGTTAATTTATGTACACCGCGCGCCAGCATCGTTGCCGCCAAGATCGGCAATACCGCATTTTTTGCGCCGTGAACGGAAACCGTTCCCACAAGCGGGACGCCGCCGTTTACTATTATTTTCTCCATAATTTGCGCACCTCCCGATTTCTTATTAAATCATTACCATCATATGCGTATATGACCGTTTGGTGCGCTTTTTTCTATTCTTTATTTGCGAGTTTCGCAACAATATCACAAATGCGCTTTGTTCCATCTGTAATCGCAAGTTTTTTTGCGTTTCGAGACATAGAAGAAAGTTTCTCTTTATCAAAAATCAGTTTTTTTACAGTATCCGAAATAATATTTTCCTTGATATCTCTTTCCGGAATCATTACTGCCGCGCCACCGTCCTCGATGGATTTGGCATTATATTCCTGATGATTGTGTGTCACATTCGGAGACGGAATCAATAAAGACGGTCTTCCCAAAGCGCAAAGCTCACTCACGGTAATTGCACCGGAACGGGAAATTACCAAATCCGCCGCCGGAAGGACATCCTGCATATTATAAATATAGGGTAAAACCTCTATGTTTTCTTTTTTTGTATCAATTTTTTCTTTTACGCTCTCGAAAAAGCGTTCTCCGGTTCCGCCTAAGATACGGATGTTTTCATCGCCTAAGTTGTTTACAATTTCAACCAACGCATTGTTGATGGTGGTTGCACCCAAAGAGCCGCCA
>JAZRET010000070.1:0-12613 GCA_045660945.1 Congzhengia sp. | reverse complement strand
GCGAACTTCTTCCGGCAAATCAAGTGCATCGAGTTTTTCTAAAAATTCATCAATCTGTGCTTCCACGCCGTCTTTATCGCCGAGCTCGTCCTGAATCACCTTCATCTGTTCACGAAGGAAATACTCTTTCTGATTCTGGTCGATATTTTCGCGCACACGCTGTTCGATATCAAAATCAATTTCTGCGATTTCTGTTTCGCGTATTAAGATAGCGATCAGTTTCTCCGCACGTTCTTTTACATCAATCGTATTTAAAATTTCCTGCTTGTCGGAAAGTTTTAACGACAAGTTACTTGCTAAACTGTCCGCTAAGCGCCCCGTATCATTTGCATTTTCCGAAGAATGTGCAAAATCTACTTTCATTTTTTTGTTATATTTCTGATAGTTCATAAATTCCGACATAATGCGACGACGAAGTGCTTCATCCTCGATTTCGTCTGCGCTGTTTTCGGATTCAAATTCATCTACCAGTGCAACAAAATACGGTTTTCTCTTTAAAATCTCACCGATTTTTGCACGCTTTACACCTTCAACCAACACGCGCACCATATTATTGGGCATTTTTACAACCTGCGTTACTTTACAGATTGTTCCCATCTCTTCAATATCATCTTCTTTTGGATTTTCAACGGTAATGTCCTTCTGCATGGAAACAAAAATTTCCTGCTTATTTACCATTGCGTTTTCAAGCGCCAAAATTGACTTTTCGCGCACAATATCAAAATGAAGAAGCGTATTCGGGAAAATTACCAGACCGCGAAGTGCGATCATCGGCAATACCGCTGTTTGCTTCATAACTACCTGACTCATGGTTTCCCTCCAAATTTTTTCAAAAACTTTTCTATTCGTATTGTTTCCAAACGTCAATATTTTCTTGCGTTTTTATAACTTCAATCGCGTCTTTAAATTTTTCCTTTAATAAAGACGCACCATAATCTACAAAGATTTTCTCTGCTGCATAATGCGGAATTTCAACAAGTGCAATATCATTTTCATACGCAAAGCGCGCGTGCTGATATTTGATATCTCCTGAAACATAGCAATCTGCGCCAAGTTCTTTTGCGCGATAAACAAACTCTGCTCCTCCACCATTACAAACCGCGATTTTTTTGATTTCTTTTTCCGGTTCGCCAACATAGCGTAGATTGGAAAGCATAAACGCATCTTTTGCGTTTTTCAGAAGTTCAGAAAGTTTTGTCGGGGAGAAAAGTTCTGCAACTCTTCCGATACCGTTTTCCGTATCGCCTTCTAAACTGGTTCTTTCTGTCACTGTGCAAAGTTTATCTAAAAACAGGTCGCACAATCCTTCTTTTACGCTGTCAAAATTGGTGTGCATTGAAAAAAGCGCAATATCATTTTTTAAAAGCATCGTCACCGTTCTTGCAACAGAATCATCACTCGTGATGCGTTTTAATGGTTTAAAAATCAAAGGATGATGCGATATAACCAAATCAACATTTTGCTTTTTTGCTTCCTCGGCAATCTTTTCATCTGCATCAAGCGTTACCAAAACGCGACTTACTTCTTTTTTATAATCGCCCAAGAGGAGACCGACATTATCATAATCCTCCGCAAGTTCCTGCGGAGAAATTTCATCTAAATATGATAAGATTTCTGCTAAATTTACCATTTAACATCTCTCCTTTAATTTCTTCATTTCTTCGACTAAAAACATAAAATGCGCAAGGCGCTCTGCGTTTTTCTCCTGATCGCCTTTCTTTAAAAGGGAAATTGCTTTTTCATATTCGTAGAGTTTTCCGTTTAAATAATCAATTAGTAGCGGATCTTTGTTTTCAACAAGTTTTTTTCCTACGTAATAGTCGATTTCCTTTTCCATCTTCATCTCTCCGCGAGTAACCGACAAAACGCAATACAGTTTTTCGTCTTCCTTTGCAAGTCGCTCGTCTAAAATTGAAAAACCGTTTTCCGAAAGAAATTTTCTTGTTTCTTCAATCGCAGTCATAGGCTGCAGGATAAAGTGTTTTACGCCGAAGTGTTTTTGCTTGGCTTCCTTTAGAATTTCGTTGATCAAAATACCGCCCATACCGGCAATTACTACTGTATCAGCTTCGTTTTCTTCTAAGTTTTCCAAACCGTTTGACAGACGCGTTTTTACTTTTTCCTCGAGACCAAACTTGACAATATTCTCATTGGCTCTCTCTATCGGGCCTTGATTAATATCCATTGCAAGCGCACTTTTTGAAACGCCATGTTGAATCAGCCACATCGGGATATACGCATGATCTGTTCCGATATCCGCTACTTTGCTTTTCTTTTCAACAAAGGATGCAACCGTCAAAAGACGCGGCGTCATAAATTTATCAACTGTCATAACGTTTGCTTCCTCCGTTTCATTTTCGCTTTAACCCATATGCACATACTACAATGAGATTATCATATCATATTTGATAAGTATACCACATTTTAAAAAAAGTGTCAACAAGCGCAATTTACTGTTTACATTTTAGAAACTTTATTGTATAATAAAAAACAGAATTCATTCATTTTTATTTTAAGAGGTGTTTTCTATGCACAGTGCAGACCAACTCCCCCGTGCGTGGGATGAACTTGTGGAAAAACTGACCTATATGCCCGCGATTGTAAAAACCATTGAAAAGATTCATGACACAACCTGGTCTATGAACGTCAATCGTCACGATCACTTTGAAATGGTTTACATCAAAAAAGGTAACGCCATTTTCCAGATTGAAGGGATCGACGTCAATATGACGCCACACTCTATCATTATCATAAAGCCCGGACGTGCACACAAATTTATCGTAAAATCCGATGTATGCGAGTTTATTGTTTTAAGTTTTACTTTCAAAACAAGTCAGGATGAACTCGATAGCCACGTTTCTTTAACTGACTTTATTGAGTACATCGAAGATGAGGCAACCGGTGACTATCTGCACCTTACACTTTCCAAGAAAAATGACATTGCGCATGTTATGAACAGAATTCTTCGTGAGCGCATCAAATATCAGGTTTGGGGCGACTTTTTAAGTTGTCTTTTGATTATTGAACTGTTTGTTTTATTATCAAGAACCTTAAAGCAGGAATGGGAACAAAGCGCAAAAAACAGAAATTTAAAACTACATGAACTTTTAAATATCGCAAAAGAATATATTGACAATAATTACGACACCGATTTAACCTTAACGCAAGTTGCAAAATACATTTATCTTTCTGACAGTTATTTTGCACATTCGTTTAAAGACAAATTTGGTATCAGCCCGAAAAGTTATATTTTAAAGGTGAGAATCGAGGCAGCAAAGGAATATTTGAGTAATACTGACACAAAAGTTGCCGACGTTGCAAAAATGGTCGGTTTTTCAAGCCAGCAGCGCTTCAATGATATTTTCAGAAAATATGAAGGCATTACACCTTTAAATTACCGTCAGAAATGCAAAATGGAAAAATTAAACAAAACGGAATAAACGAAAAAACCGCACGGAATATGCCGTGCGGTTTTTTATTTTTGAAATCAGTAGTTGTTTTTGTTCTGATTTCTGTTCTGTTCCTGATTATTTTTGTTCTGGTTGTTATTCTGGTTGTTGTTATTATTCTGATTTTTGTTCTGATAGTTGTTCTGGTTGTTTTTGTTCTGGTTTCTGTTCTGTTCGTTCATGGTTATCCTCCCAAAGTTTTTAAACTTTTTATGTGAGCACTTTTTGCTCAAAAATAGTATGTGCATTCACTTTGAAAGTATACGAAAAAAATTTTTTAAAATTATGATTCGTTTTTGCTTAACAAAACGACAGAACCAATGATAAGTACTATTCCGATAAGTGCGGGAATCTGCAACGTTTCTCCCAAAATTGCCACACTAAATACTGTTGCTGCCATCGGCTCTACTGTACCTAAGGCTGATGCTGTTCCAACCGGGAGATATTTTAAGGAAACCGTATAAAGAAAATACGGCAAAACACTTGTGCAAATACCGATACCTATGCCAAGTGGCAAAACCATTGCCCCACTCTTTACTCCCGTATTTACAAGTTCGACAGGATTTGCAAAAATGAGCGTCAGGATCGCCATTACAAGAAAACAGTACATCGTAGAAGTTACCGGATTATCATTTCTGCGCATCTGAAGTTTCGTAAAAATATTATATGCACTATACGCTACTCCGGAAAGAAGTCCCAGTAAAATACCGGAAAGATTTAAGGTCATACCTCCTATGATACCTGAAACAAGTGCACAGCCCACGAGCATAAAAAGAACGGCTAAAAATTTCTTTTTTGTTAAACGCTCTCCTAAAAACGCCACAGAATATGCCATAACAAAGACCGGTGCCGTGTACATTAAAATGACTGCTGTAGAAACAGAGGAAGCGCGAATTGCCGCATAATATGCTGCACCCGTTCCAAACATCGAGATTCCACTTCCAAGAGAAAACAAAAGCTGTTTCCCTGTGATTTTAAATAACGATTTATTAAAAAACAACACATAAAGCACCATAGAAATTGCCGCGACAGTTCCGCGCATACACACCATTTGCATAGTTGTAAAACCCATTGGTGCTAAAAAATTCACAAAAAGTCCCGATGTGCCCCAAAGAACACCAGCAAGACAAATTAAAAAAATTGAGTTACGCTTCATTTGTTTCTTTTCCTTGTTTTATCTTTTTTTATAGGATTGAACGATGGTTTCTGCAAATTCCTCGTTGGTTTTGGTTTTGAGCAGTTTCTCAATTAAGTTTTCGGTTACTTCCATGAGAGTTTGCGTAGACAGTTCTCGTCTGATTGTGTAAACAGCTTCTAATTCCTTTTGACTCTGCAAAAGTTCTTCTTTTCGCGTGCCGGATTTGTTGATATCAATTGCCGGGAAAATGCGTTTTTCCTGAAGCTTTCTGTCTAAATGAAGTTCCATATTGCCCGTGCCTTTAAACTCTTCAAAAATCACATCATCCATACGACTTCCGGTTTCCACTAAAGCCGTTGCTAAAATCGTTAAACTTCCGCCGTTTTCAATATTTCTAGCCGCTCCAAAAAACTTTTTCGGTTTATGAAGCGCACTTGGGTCAAGACCACCCGAAAGCGTTCTTCCCGATGACGGAACAGTCAAGTTATATGCGCGTGCTAGGCGCGTAATGGAATCAAGGAGTACCACAACGTCCTTGTTTTGCTCAACTAACCTTTGTGCGCGCTCCAGCACAATTTCTGCAACCTTCGTATGATGCTCCGGCACCTGATCAAAAGTAGAATATACTACATCGCCTTTAATGGAACGCTTCATATCTGTTACTTCTTCAGGACGCTCATCAATCAAAAGAACGATGAGCGTAACTTCCGGATGTTTTTTCTCAATATTATTTGCAATTGCCTTTAAAAGCGTTGTTTTTCCGGCTTTCGGCGGCGCGACAATCAAACCTCTCTGCCCTTTTCCGATGGGGGCAATTAAGTCAACCAATCGCATCGCATAGTCATTCGGCTGATCTTCTAAAGCGATTCTTTCCGTCGGGAAAATCGGCGTTAAATATTCAAACGGTTTTCTTCTGATGGCTTTATCGGGCGTATCGTCGTTTACGTGTTCAACAAAAATGAGCGCCGGAAATTTTTCTTCTTCTTTCGGCATGCGCGCAATTCCCGTCACCTTGTCGCCCGTTTTTAAATTAAAGCGGCGAATCTGCGTGGGTGAAACGTAAACATCTTTCGGCGTGGAAAGATAGTTTTCGCCGCGCAAAAATCCAAATTCATTATCAGGCAGTACTTCTAAAACGCCACTTGCCAACGTATCTCCTTCTGAGAGCGTAAGCGCGCCTCTGGATTTATTTTCATTTTTCGCCTCTTTTTCTTTCTCGGAAAGAAGTGAAATTAGGTCTTCTTTTTTTAACTTCGTAACGCTTTTTTCTCCTGCTTTTTTTGCAAGTTCACGCAGTTCAACTAACGTCTTTTTTGAAAAATCCATAAAATTCCTCCAAAAAATTAAAATAAAAAAACGGAAAATGTTGGTCAGAATCTACCCGAAGAAAAGGAAAAGAATGAGAAAAGAATTCCGGCGGTGATATCACCGCCGGAAACGGTATGTAAAATTAGATTTTGTATGTGAAGTTAAAGGTATCTTCGATTGCGCCTTTCTGAAGTCCTGTAATGGTATCATAAAGGAACTGAGAAACCGCACCGATTTCATTGTTATTTACAACCATTTTGTCGTCTTTGTAGCAAAGTTCGCCAACAGGAGAAATAACTGCAGCAGTACCGGTTCCGAATACTTCTTCGAGTTTTCCGTTTTTCCATGCATCGTGTACTTCTTCAATGGAAAGTTTTCTTTCTGTTACTTTGTAGCCGTTAGCGCGGAGCACCTGAATTACAGAATCACGGGTAATACCTGCTAAAATACTTCCGTTTAATGACGGTGTAATGATTTCCCCATCGATCTTAAAGAAGATATTCATAGCACCCACTTCTTCGATGTACTTTTGTTCTACACCGTCAAGCCACAGAACCTGAGAATAACCTTTTGTTTCTGCAACTGCCTGCGCTTTCAAACTTGCTGCATAGTTACCGGCTGTTTTAGCAAAACCAAAGCCGCCGCGTACTGCACGTACATATTCGCTTTCTACCCAGATTTTAACAGGTGCGAGACCGCCTGCATAGTAGGAACCTACAGGGCTTAAAATTACTACGAATTTATAGGTGTGAGACGGATGTACACCGAGTGCCGGATCTGTACCGAAGATAAAGGGACGAATGTAAAGAGATGTTCCCTCACCTTCCGGAATCCAGTCTTTTTCGAGTAAAACGAGCTGACGGATTGCATCTACTGCAAAATCAATGTCAATTTCAGGAATACAAAGTCTGTCGTTAGACTTATTTAAACGTTTCATATTTTCAAAAGGTCTGTATAAAAGCACTTCGCCATTCTGACCTTTATACGCTTTTAAGCCTTCAAAGATTGCCTGACCATAATGCAGCACCATGCAGGAAGGATCAATTTCAAAAGGACCGTAAGGAATGATTCTTGCGTCATGCCAGCCTTTTTCAACGCTGTAGTCCATCACAAACATATGATCTGTGAAAATTTTTCCGAAGCCAAGACCATCTGCAGACGGTTTTGCTTTCGGGTTGGTTGTTTTTACAATTTTAATATCCATTTTTAGCCTCCGTTTATGTATGATAAAATTTTTTTATTTTCACTTTGCTTTACAAAATTCTGTATGCATCAATTATATCTCTTTTTGAAAGAAATGTCAAACACACTTTCCGTTGAGGAAGAAAAAGTGCATAAATGATTTTTGCTTTTTAGTCTTTATAAATGTATTCAAGAGCAGGGTTGTTATGATACATAACCTTCGTAAATTCCGAATTTTTCACTGCTTTAACCGCAGCATTATCAGGCGAAACAACAGCTGAAAGCGCCACAAACGTGAGCGCGATATACACGACCAAAAGTCCTTGCAAAAGCCCAAATAACGCCCCCAACAATCCATCACCAAATCCGATAATCGGTAGTTTTCTAACCTTTTGCAAAAGGAGCGACAGCAAAAATAAAACGAGCCTTATAAGAAAAAATGCAATCAGCATTGAAACAATATTCACGCTGAGTTCTGCGACTTTTTCCGATACGGTCTCTGTCACTTCCTGCGTTTTTAAATCAATGTTTTTTTGCAAATTTTTCGTAAAAGAACGTGGAAGATCGAGTTTTCCGGTACCGTAATCCTCTAAATGTTCCGACTCTGTTTCCGGATCGGATACCACGGATTGCGTGTAGGAAAAAACGCTGTCATACAAAGAAGACGTTTGCATAAAATCTGCTACATACGGCGACACAACACTCGCTAATATTAAAGAAAGAATCACCGCACCAAACCGAAGTAATGTTTTCATAAAACCGCGGCGGTATCCGATAATGATCAAAACTGCAACAACGGAGAACACAAAAATATCGGTTACATTCATACAAAAGTCTCCTTTCTTTTTTATTGTGTACTGAAAATATATGCGTTGTTTGCTGTAAAGCCAACTGCCTTTGAGGTAGTCCCCAAGAAACACATATCTATAAAGTCAACACCGGGGTCAACCAATTCTTTTTCCCGTCCGTAAACATCAATAATATTGATAAGTCTTCCGCGACTAACCGCAATATCCGCATCTTTAAAATCAATGTAACTGATTTTGTGCTCCAGCTCGTGTGTTCCTATACACGCGCCGGCTACATCATAAGTGCTTACCTGATAGCGTTTTCCCGTGAGTTCTGATTCGGAAAATGCAAATGCGATTTTGTCTTTATCGGTTTCAAACGTAATCAACGTTTTTCCATGATACGGAATTTCTGCACATTTTTCGCCGGAAACACGATAAACAACTGTTTTTGTATCGCCAACGCAGAAAACATAACCATTCTCTATATCAATTCCTGCAATTAGCTCATTTTCATATTCTTCCGTAGCAATCGGCTTTTTGCTTGACATATTATAAAAAGAAAGTGTTGTTTTAATGTTTCCATTTGCAGTGTCAAAAGTAGAAATAACAATATTTTTGTTATTGTCTGCAACATTCGCACCTAAAACAAATAAGCTTCCTGAGGTCCAGACAAATTCTTCTTTTCCATTTTCGCTATAAACCGTAACGTCGCGCTTGTGCATATCTCCTTCGGTTACTGCAGAAATCATACCGGAAGCATTGACAGAAACATCTATAATACTGCCGTTTGCCTTGATTCTTTTTAAAAGTTTTTCATTTTTAAAGAGATAGAGGTTTTTACCGCCAACATCACCAATTACCACATACTTTCCTTTTGCTTCTGTCATGGGATTAGATGTTGTAATCTCGTATTCTGCTTTTTGGCTACCACTTGCATCTGCGATATAGACTTTGTCCACATAAATAAAATATATGTTCTTATCGGTTACAATATGTGTGTAGGGCTGGTTCGTGTCTAAAACCACATCGACTTCTTTTGCTTTTTTTACCATACTTTCTGAAAGTGCCGGCGGTTTATAGCCAAAGAAACGTACCGCAACTTCCTTTGCGATAAACAAAACAATCAAAATCACAACAACAATTGTGATTGCAACTAATATTTTTTTTAGAATCGGATGTTTACTCTCCTTCATTTTTATCTCTGCCTTTCTAAAATAAAGCATTTTCTTTTGTGCTATTCGTATTCTATCTCGTAGAGAATTAATCCTTCCGGGGGTGCTGTAATCCCGGCCCGTTTACGCTGTTTTGAAGCGATAATCTCCGGTAGGTCTTCCGGCTCAATAAAGCCTCTTCCAACACTCACAAGCGTTCCCGCAATAATCCTTACCATATTGTATAAAAACCCGTTTCCGCGGATTTTCATAATCAGCGTGTCTCCATCTTGTTTTAGTGTGCACTCATATATTTCGCGTTCAAATGTTTTTGCCTGTCCGCCTTTTGACGCAAACGCCGAAAAATCATGTTTTCCAACAAAATATTTCGGACATTTCATCATTTTTTCAATATCAAGCGGATATTTAAAACGCCACACATACGGCTTTTTGAATACATCTCCGTATAATGATGTATCAATTTGATAAATATACGTTTTTGACTTTGCATCATAGCGCGCGTGAAAATCATCCGGGCATTCTGTAACAGATTTTACGCGAATATCCTCGGGAAGTACCGCGTTTACCCCGGACAAAATCCTCGTTTCGTCATAATCTGTTTCAAAACGCGCATTTGCAACGTAATTTAAAGCATGTACGCCCGCATCTGTACGGCTTGCACCGATGAGTTCTATCGGTTGTCTTAAAATTGTAGAAAACGCCTTTTCCACTTCTTCCTGTATGGTAACAGCGTTTTTCTGCACTTGCCAACCACCGTAGTTTGCGCCATTATACATAAGGATAATCTTATGGTTCTTGCTCATAATTCCTCCGTTAAAAAAGGATATTTAATGTGATAAGTGAGGCAAAATACAAAATAAATACGCCCCAGCTAATTGCATCAATTTTCGTAAAAGAAAGTTCGTGAAGGCGCGTTCTTGTTTCGCCACCACGGTAACATCTGCTTTCCATCGCTACTGCAAGCTCATCCGCTCTTCTGAATGCGCTGATAAATAAAGGTACCAGCATTGGAATTAATGCTTTTGCACGTTTTAGAATAGAGCCCGTATCAAAGTCGGCACCTCTTGCCTGCTGTGCTTTTATAATTTTATCCGTCTCTTCAATGAGCGTCGGGATAAAACGAATCGCGATACTCATCATCATCGCAAGCTCGTGCGCAGGAAAACCGATTTTTGACAGCGGTTTTAAAAGTTTTTCTATGCCGTCTGTTAAAGCCATCGGAGAGGTGGTATAGGTTAATGCACTGCTTGTAATGATTAAAAGCACTAAGCGAACCATCATTTTAACCGCTAAAATTGCACCTTCAACCGTGATTCCGATGGAGTGTCCAAAGATAGGCATATCTCTTCCATCTGTTAAAAAGAGATTTAAAACAGCCGTGAATAAAAGGATAAACACAATCGGTTTTAAGCCTTTAAAATAGAGTCTTACGGGTACTTTTGAAAGAATAACCGTTAAGACGGTAAAAAGTATAACCAAGGCGTACGCCAAAACAGAGTTTGCAAGGAAAATTGCTACAATCTGAAAAAGTAATATTAAAATTTTCGTTCTGGAATCGAGTTTATGAAGCACAGACTCGATCGGGAAATACTGTCCTAATGTAATATCTTTAAGCACGCGCCTCACCCCTTCCCTTTTTCTCAAAGAAAGCAAGAAGTGCGCGTTTTGCATCTTCTACCGTGTAGATATTTTTATCAATATCAACGCCGTTTTGCACGAGTTTTTCCACCAAAAGTTGCACCTGCGGAACATTTAAGCCGATGCCACGCAGTTCATCACCGCGCGCAAATACATCACGAACACTTCCGTCCATCGCAACCTTTCCATGGTTCATAACAACTAAGCGATCCACTAACTTTGCCACATCTTCCATAGAATGAGAAACCAAAATAACTGTCATTTTCGTCTCTTCATAGATGGATTTAATCTGAGATAAAATCGACTCTCTTCCAAGTGGATCGAGTCCTGCCGTCGGCTCGTCCAAGACAAGGACTGACGGCTTCATTGCCAAAACGCCTGCGATTGCAACACGACGTTTTTGACCACCCGAAAGTTCAAATGGAGATTTATCCAAAACGTCTTTTGAAAGGCCAACCTGTTCAATCGCTACGAGCACGCGCTTGTCCACTTCACGTGGCAAAAGTCCTAAATTTTTCGGGCCAAACGCAATATCTTTATAAACGGTTTCTTCAAACAATTGGTGCTCCGGATACTGAAATACAAGACCAACTTCACGACGGAGATTTTTCAATTCTTCCCCTTTTGCATTCGTACTGTGACCGTTTACGGTAATTTCTCCTACATCCGGTTTTAAAAGACCGTTTAAGTGCTGAATGAGCGTAGATTTTCCGGAACCGGTATGCCCGATCAATCCGATAAATTCCCCATCGTTGATGGTTAAATTGATGCCGTCTAACGCCTTTCTTTCAAAAGGGCTTTTCGGCATATAAACATGGGTTAAACCCTTAATTTCAATACTCATTTTTGCGCCACCTCCAAAACCTTTAAGATTTCGTCGGCACATTCGTCTACCGTTAAAACTTCATGTGTAATCGGAATTCCCGCTATTTTCAATTCAAAGGCAAGTTCTGTTACCTGCGGAACATCAAGACCCAGTTGTTTTAATTTTGAAACTTCAGAAAACACCTTTTGAGGCGTATCATTCATAACGATTTTGCCTTTGTCCATCACCACAACTCGGTCTGCCATCGCTGCTTCTTCCATGTAGTGTGTGATAAAGACAATCGTCATGTGTTTTTCTTTATTTAATTTTAAAATGGTGTCCATGACTTCGCTTCTTCCCTTAGGGTCAAGCATCGCAGTCGGCTCGTCCATAACGATGCATTCCGGCTGCATAGAAATTGCACCTGCAATTGCGATACGCTGTTTTTGACCACCCGAAAGCATATGTGGTGCGTGTTTTCTAAAACGGTACATATCAACTGTTTTTAAAGCGTCATCTACGCGTCTTCTGATTTCTTCCGACGGAACACCCAAATTTTCCGGTGCAAATGCAACGTCTTCTTCCACAACCGTCGCGACAATCTGGTTATCCGGATTTTGAAACACCATGCCGACACGTCTTCTGATTTCCCATAGGAGTGCTTCATCTTTTGTGTCACATCCATCTACATAAACCGCACCACCAACAGGCAGCAAAAGGCCGTTTAAGTGTTTGGCAAGTGTAGACTTACCGCAGCCGTTATGACCGAGTACTGCAACAAATTCACCTTTTTTAATTGTTAAATTTAAATTTTCCAACACAAACGTAACCGACTCGTCTTCTTTCGGGTACGCGTAGGAAAGATTTTCGATTTGAATCATGCTTATCCCCTAACCTGACCGTTTCCATAGATAATATACTTGCATGTTGTAAGCTCAGGTAGCCCCAAAGGACCACGCGCATGAAGTTTCTGCGTGCTAATGCCGATTTCCGCGCCAAAACCGAACTCAAAACCGTCTGTAAAGCGCGTTGAAGCATTTACATAAACAGCTGCCGCATCAATTTCATTTAAAAATTTCTGTGAAGCGGAATAGTTTTCTGTGATAATTGCTTCGGAATGTCCTGTTCCA
>JAZRET010000069.1:0-1467 GCA_045660945.1 Congzhengia sp. | reverse complement strand
GCTTCTTTTGCCATTGCGTAAAGTTTTCCGAGATTGGTCGCGCCTTTTGCGACCATAATTTTATCGATTTCCCTGCCGGTTTTGATTGCTTCAATTACAGCATTTCTTCCGCAGATTTTATCTTTGTCCGCTTCGTTTTCGCGGATTTCTTCTTTTTCTCTAAATTTATCCATATTTTATTCTTCCTTCATCAAAGTGGAAATATTCACAACGGTCTCGATCCAATAATCACGCAGCTGTTCGTTGATTTTTGTGCCTTTCGCAGTGCGCACATAGTATTTTCGGGGTTTGCCTTCGGACATATCCCATTCGCTTTTCAGTAATCCCTGGCTTTCAAGCCTTCTGAGAAGCGGATAGAGAGTGTTTCCGTCTACCGGAACACCTTTTTCGGTCAATTCCTGACCCAGAGAATAGCCATATTTAGGGGAGGAAAGTTGATTTAAAACGCCCAGAACAACAGTTCCGCGGCGAAGTTCCGACACAAAACCGGAAATAATTTCGTCATCGCTCAAATTTCCCCACCTCCTGAATAAAACGGATTTTTTGGCTTAAACAAGCCATTTTTTGAATAGTAAAATCAGCAAAAAACAGTAGTTTTTTCTCTGTTTTCTATTTTTCCGGAACAAAAAACACCGCTTTTTCGGTTTTCTTTTTTCCGGATTTTTCTATATTTCTATCCAGTTCCGATTATACTGTATAATGTACTATGTTGTCAATACCATATTAAAAATATTTTCAAAATAATTTTATTCAACTTTGTAGTTATTTATAATCATTTTTATTTAACTTTATTGTTGTTTCAAATGGTTTTTAAAATAAAATACTGTGTGCCGCACGAATATACTAAAAAAGGGGCAGAATAGGGGTTTCCCCTACCCTGCCCGTTTTTTTACGGATTTTTATTGAATTTTAAAGGTTTTCAGCGCTGATAAAAGTGCGTTTTTTGGCTTATTTATGCGGTTTACCAGACTTTAAGAAGTCTCGGGAAACGCTTCATAACTATACCGCACATCTCACGAATTTCGTCCGGAATTGTGCCCATCGGACCGTTTATCGGGTCATATTTGAACACTTTTCCGTCATATCTGAAACGGCAGTTGTTGGCTTCGCCGGTTACGTAGAATCCGTCGTTTTCACTCTTTTTAAAATCTTCCTCATCGAGGAACAGAGTGAATTTTTCTTTATAGGGGTTTCCGTCATAGGGGCAAACGTCCGCGCAGGCGCCGCATTCGTCGCAGAAATCGTTCACGTGGAGGATCTGGCGGCTGCCGTCGGAAAGTTTTATTACCCAGTTTGCTCTGTTGGGACAAACTTCCGCGCAGAATTCGCAAATGCTGTCACATTCAAGGCAACGTTCGCCTTCTGCGCATTTTTTGCAGTCTGCACAGAGTTTTCCGCGTTTTTCAAGGAAAGATTTATCCTCGTTTTCGTTGTCCGGAACGTATTTATCGTAATGGCTGTGGGCAA
>JAZRET010000068.1:0-2736 GCA_045660945.1 Congzhengia sp. | reverse complement strand
AAAGGCCTGTTTTGATTGCCATTGCGGATTCCACATTTAACTGACTGTTACGAGTACTACGATACTGCATAATTTTCTACCTCCACGCCGCAAAACCGCGGCAAATGTTCTAACTAAAATCGTTGTCTATTAAAACTCAGGGCACAAAATCTCCCATTTGAGCATTTTATATATTTATTTTACCACAAATAAAAGAAAAATTCAATATCTACCTCTCTTTTTATAAAAGAAAAAAGCCCCGAAGGGCTTTTTTAATTACAGAAGAACAAATCTCGTGTATAAACTTTATCTAATACGTCTGCGATATCGTCATGATAGCGGTTCGCCAAAATCACGTCGGACATTTGTTTAAATTCCTCTAAATCACGAATCACGCGGCTGTTAAAGAAAGCGTTTTCTTTCATCGTCGGCTCGAAAATCACAACTTCAATGCCTTTTGCCTTAATACGTTTCATAACGCCCTGAATAGAAGATTGACGGAAGTTATCAGACCCCGCTTTCATGGTAAGGCGATATACGCCGACAACTTTCGGCTGTTTTGCGATGATCTGGTCGGCAATAAAATCTTTTCTCGTGCCGTTTGCCGCAACGATTGCAGAAATAATGTTCTGCGGAACATCATTGTAATTGGCAAGAAGCTGTTTTGTGTCTTTCGGAAGACAGTATCCACCATAGCCAAAAGACGGATTATTATAATGCATTCCTATACGGGGATCGAGGCCTACGCCTTCAATGATAGATTTCGTATCAAGTCCGCGAACGGCAGCATACGTATCGAGTTCGTTGAAAAAACTCACGCGGAGCGCCAAATAGGTGTTTGCAAAAAGTTTTACCGCTTCAGCTTCCGTGGGATTCATATAGCGGATTTCGACGTCTTCTTTGAGCGCACCTTCTTTTAATAATCCTGCAAACGTTTCCGCTGCTTTTTCTAGGCGCTTATTGCGAACAGGAACACCAACGATAATACGGCTTGGGTATAAATTATCATAAAGCGCTCTTCCCTCACGAAGAAATTCCGGGCTAAATAGGATGTTATCACAGCAGAAATCCTGTCGTACTTTTTCTGTAAATCCAACGGGAACCGTGGACTTTATGACCATAACAGCGTCGGGATTGACATCTATCACCTGCTCAATCACAGATTCTACAGAGGAGGTGTCAAAATAGTTTTTGCTTGGATCATAATTTGTAGGTGTGGAAATTACAACGAACTCGGCGTCTTTATAAGCGGACGGTCCGTCTGTTGTCGCGACGAGGTTTAATTTTTTCGTTTTTAAATATTCTTCAATTTCCTTATCTACGATCGGGGATTTTTTTGCGTTGATCATTTCTACCTTTTCAGGGATAATATCAACGGCGGTAACTTCATTGTTCTGCGCAAGCAGAATTGCCATAGAAAGACCGACATAGCCGGTTCCTGCGACTGCGATTTTCATTTGCATTTACTCTCCTTATAAAATGTTGTTTTGGCTTTTGAGTATGTATGCATTTCCAGTCCCTACGAGTGCTCCTCCATGGCAACCTTTATGCAATGGTTTATGATTGATAATTACTTACTTTGATAAAATTCTTTATACCATACTGCGAATTTCGAAAGTCCTTCTTCTAAACTCGTTGTAGGTTTAAAGCCGAAGTCTTTCATTAAGTCGTCAACGTCTGCATACGTTTGATATACATCGCCCGGCTGCATGGGAAGTAGTTCCTTTTCCGCCGGCTTTTCAATAATTCCCTCACGCATCAGGCACTTTTCAAGTGTTTCTACAAAGTATAAAAGCGATTCCGGTTGGTTGTTTCCGATGTTATACACTTTGTAAAGCGCACCGTCGTCATTTTCTACCGGCGGCTTACCAATGATATTTACAATACCCGTTACGATATCGTCAACATAGGTAAAGTCACGCTTCATATCGCCGTAGTTAAAAATCTGGATTTTTTCGCCCTTTACAAGTTTATTGGTAAAGCCGAAATACGCCATATCCGGTCTTCCCAACGGACCGTAAACTGTGAAAAATCTAAGCCCCGTTGCCGGAATCTTATATAGTTTAGAATACGCATGTGCCATATGTTCGTTAGACTTTTTGGTCGCTGCATAAAGAGATACGGGATTATCCACCTTATCCTCCGTGGAATAAGGAACTTTCTTGTTCGTTCCGTAAACAGAAGAACTCGACGCATAAACAAGGTGTTTTACCGGATGATTACGGCACGCTTCTAAAATATTAAAAAATCCAACCAGATTACTACTGATATAAGCATCCGGATTTGTAATCGAGTATCTTACCCCCGCCTGCGCCGCAAGGTTTACGACAACTTCAGGTGCACATTCTGTAAACACGTTTTCTACTGCTTCTTTATCTGCAAGGTCTCCGCGGATAAATGTGAAGTTTTCATATTTTCCTAAAATTTCAAGACGAGCGTCTTTTAATTTCGGATCATAATAATCGTTTAAATTGTCAAAACCGATGATTGTTTCACCGCTTTTTAAAAGCCTTTCCGCCAGGTGAAAACCAATAAATCCTGCCGCTCCTGTGATTAAAATACTCATGTTTTTCTTCCTTTCCGGTTTTATTCTATCATTCCAAGGTCGCGCATTAAGTTTAGTCTTGCTTCCTGCTCCGGCGTTCGTTTGGGTTTATTTCGCGCCATCCATTTGCGCCAGAATACACGAAGATACCGATGCACCCACGCAATTGGAATAAGCAACTTATATTTTGCGTAGTGGAAACCGTATGCGTT